>CAYTIZ010000014.1:0-839 GCA_964437885.1 uncultured Enterobacteriaceae bacterium | reverse complement strand
ATAATGCATTACATGCTATAGCAAAAAATATTATTAAACATCGTTCTGCCCTAACCAAAGCGAATGAAGAAGATCTAAAAGCAGCAAAAGAAAAAAATCTCGAATCAGCATTGGTCGATAGACTGGAACTGACTGATGCACGCATAGACTCCATGGTTGAAGGACTGAACCAAATCGCTAGCTTAAGTGATCCTATTGGCACCATTACTGACTTAGCTATGCGCCCTAGCGGCATTCAAGTCGGTAATATGCGCGTACCTTTAGGTGTAGTCGGCATTATTTATGAATCCAGACCTAATGTTACTGCTGATGCTGCTGCGCTTTGTTTAAAATCAGGCAATGCCACTATCTTGCGCGGCGGTTCTGAAGCGTTAAATTCAAATCAAGCCATTGCCAAGTGCATCAATATTGGAATGGTAGAGGCAGATCTGCCACAAGAAGCGGTACAGGTTATTTCAACAACGGATCGTGCTGCCGTTGGTGAATTATTGACCATGCCAGAATACGTTGACGTCATCATACCTCGTGGCGGCAAAAGCTTGATTGAACGGATTAGTAATGAAGCACGCATGCCTGTGATTAAACATCTCGATGGTATTTGTCATGTCTATATTGATAATGATGCCGATATTGAGAAAGCAGTAAAAATTGCCTTGAATGCAAAGACACAGCGTTACGGAACTTGCAACACGATGGAGTGTTTGCTTGTCGCTGAATCTATTGCCAAAGAAGTATTAGATAAACTGGCGCCTTTATATAAAGAAGCGGGTGTTGAAATTCGTGGTTGCCAAAAATCAGCTAAATTAATAAATGATATTAAAATTGCGACAGAAGAAGAT
>CAYTIZ010000013.1:0-17250 GCA_964437885.1 uncultured Enterobacteriaceae bacterium | reverse complement strand
TGTAGCAAAACCAAGGCGAACAAGAATTTTCCCCAGATGTTCCTTACTGCGTTTCTGTTCAGTTAAGGCAATATTAATCTGATCAAGGGTAGTTACCCCTTTGTTAACCAGAATCTCGCCTAGTCGGAAATGTTTTTTGTGGGCAGCGGTCACGGCGTTGAATTAATTAATTTTGATAGAACAAGAATACGTTTATTGACAGGAGCAGGATCAAATCTTATTTGTAAATTTTGTGACAGGTCAATTGCCGTTTTGTAATAATCTAATGCCGTATCATATTGTCCTATTTGATCAAGACTAATTGCCAGATTAAGTACATAGTCAGGATTTGTAGTATCTAGTCGATAAGCATCAAAAAATGCCTGTTGCGCGTTCGCCCATCTTTTTTGTTTTGCATATATATTACCTAATGAGAAATACAGGTACGGCGCATCACCTTCTCTTTGCATCAACAGTTTTACTGCACTTTCATCTTTTACCGGGTCGGCACTGTTTGATAAGCCAATTAATGCATTCATCGCTAACGTGTCAACGGGATTTAAATTTAATAAATGAACATAATGAAAATACGCATTCTTTCTATCTTGATTACTAATAGCAATGGCAGCAAGTCCAAGATGCGCATCACGATTGTCAGGAGTATTTTTTAAGACACCTTCATAAATAGATTTCGCAGCATCATAATGGCCATCTTGATAAGCTTTAAATGCCTGATTCACCATCGCATTCTCTTGTTCTGAAGTTTTACTCTTACTAATATTAATTAATGATGCATCAACTTGAATACTCTGTGGAAGCTGCTCTGGCACACTTTCAATACTTGTTTCATCATTTACAAACTCATCAACAACTAACATCTCATTCTTTTCTTCAACAACAATGTCATTTTCTGATTCATCTATCGAAACTACTTCATCAATTTTATTTGATGCCACTTCAACTTCTTCAGCAATTGATTCTGTCACATCTACTTGTTCTGCCACCTCTGACTTAGATGTAATTTCATTTATCTCTGGCTGCGCTTCCATTTTCTCTTCAACAATTTCAACTGGCGGCTCGTCTATAACAGAGCTATTAATAATTCTTGTGATAACTTCAGGTTCTTCAGAAATTAAAATTGCTGGAGGCGCGACTATTGTAGATTCAATACCACGGGCAATTAATGGTGAAGGCAGGTTTCTCGAAACAGGTGTAATAGTAAAATAATAGAAGACAGCAAATGAGCCTACAGCCAATAAAGCCAGAACAACAAAAACACCCCATTTAAATGAACTTTGTTTTTTACTAGCTCTACCTGCTGAAAAAACAGTCTTCGCTGCGACTGGAGTGGGCTGAAACTTACCTCCGCCAAGATCCTTTGCGAGTAGCTCGGCCGGAATACCAGGTAAAGTTTCTTCATAAACATCCGTATCTTCTGCTTCTTCTTCAATAAATACCCCATGGAAAGTATCGTCGAACGGAGCAGATGCATGTTCTGTACTTAAACCTTCTATGATAGTTGTATCATTGAGATCAATAGCTTTCTGTGTTTCTTCAAAAGTTTCCTGCGCCTCAAGTCCCTTAGCAACTGTATTTTCCAGAGTCAGATCTTCAGAGAATGCCTCAGCTGCATCTACTGTCTGAATATGGCTTTCATCGATGATATCTTTATTAGCATCTGCTACTGTTTCTTTAGATTCTTCTGGCCTTTCCTTTAACTGGAGAGGCTCAAGTGAAAACTGAGTTGTTTCAATAAATAATTCTGGTGTTGCGCTTTCATCTTCAGTTGTTTGAGCCTCATCTGAAATATTATGTTCACCCGTCATCTCACGTGCATCAACCTCAACTTCTTGAAGTCGCTTTGCTGCCTGCTTCTTTTCTTCTTCTGCCTTTTTCAAGGCATCCATTAGAAGACTCACAAGGCATCTTCTCCTTGTACTGATGCACTACTTAAAGGGTGATAATCTTTGGATATATATTTTTTATACTCTTCCAGATCACTATCGAGGCTTGGATTATTAATAATTGTTGGTTTTAGGAAAATAACCAGTTCCGTCTTACTGTATTCAGCGGAAGTCGTTTTAAATAGATTGCCAAAAAAACCAACATCCTTTGCTCCGGGAATACCAGCATTATTATCTTTGGTTTCATCCGTCATCAATCCACCTAGTACTCCAATCTGTCCCTCCGTTATTCTTAAAACAGACTCCATTTCCCTAACAGCAATTTGTGGTACTGCATTAACTATCGTAAGTTGGGGATTAGGATCATTCACTGATCTTATAAACCGAGAAATTGTTGGCCTTACAACCAATATGACAGTGCCATTTGCGTCTATCTGTGGCGTAACCGTCATTACAATGCCGATCGGCACAGTTTTCGCTGTAGTATCTACTGACGTTACAGGCGCACCACCTGCAACTGTCGCAGGCGTTAACTCAGAATCAACTTCAAAATAAACAAGATTCTCAACCACCTTGAGTAAAGCTGTTTGATTATTAAGCGTCATGATTTGGGGGCTGGAAAGTATATTTGTATCACCAAATTCATCTAATAACGTTATTGTGGCAGTAATGTTATCCGCTCTACCATCACTGGCATCGGTACGAACCACAAACGAGCTAAGAGCTGCAGTAGTAAATGCTGGAATTCCAGCTGCAGTTACCGATGCCACATTAAATGCTCCTGTACTTAACGCATTCCAGTCAATGCCTGCCTGGTATCTTTCGTTCAGTGTTACTTCAACAATAGTTATCTGAATCAAGACCTGACGTTTTGCACTAACCAACACCTGATCTATAAAGGATCGAATCTGTTCATGTTGTGAAGCTGTAGCCCTGACGATAATAACGCCTGATTCAGGATTGGGGATAACAGTCTTAGTAACAAGTACTCTCCCACTTGAAGAACCGCTTGATGAACTACTTGATGTCTCACCTAGTATCGCCGAAATATTGGACACGAGCCTAGACCAAAAACGATGATTTGAAACCGTGCTTACATCAGTCGTTGATGTATTTCCGCTACTGCCACCGGATCCAGCATCGCCACCGCTTGTTGATGAAATTTGTGTTGAAACGGAACTCGTGCTTGATGTATCCCTGGATACATTAACGTAGTCAATTTTATAGGTACGTAAAAATGGTGTGTCTTGTGAAATTACCAGATTATCCCCATCCTGCACGTAACGTATATCTACCTGATTTGAAATTCGCTTTAAAATCTGCAGTAAGGTTTGTTCAACCGCATTGATCGTCACGACACCTTCGATACTTGGATGAATATCAACATTTACTTTGGCATCGCGTGCCAAGGCAAACAATAATTCCTTTACCGGCACTTCATTTACGACAACAGTATATCGCTCAAGTGGTTCTGCCGGACTTGGTTCCGGCAAGAGCGGCACTTGCTCAACTAATTCAGGGATACTGGAATCTATTGCCGGTGATTCTTCAGAACTTATATGTCCCGTGGATGGTTCAAATGGTATAGGCTCAATTTCAGCGCAACCAAAGATGAACGTAGCTACAGCAAACAGAATGATTTTTTTAATCATTATAAACATTGCCCCCAAATATCAGCATTTGTATTTTATAAATCATCACATCAAATATATAAAGTCATTAAAATTTATAGAGAACTTTGCACGATCAATTCTGGGACAGAGCGTTGCTCAAACTTTTCCAATGTGCAACAGAATAGATCATTTCTCCGTACCATCATTTTCATTTGTTTGACGAAGCTCTGACCCAGGCCAAACAACACACTCTATTACCAACAGTAGGCGCTTTAGGTGACACTACCCCCCACAAGAGACAGGAAAAAAGAATAATTGTGCTATGGTCTCTCATAGCTTCTTATCATCCCTTCTTAAGGGTCGATAAATAATTGTACTACAGAGTTTACAAGTAAGATCATTCGCCACTGTTTCATGGTTTATCGCCGTTTCTGAAGGCAGTATTGCTAATTGAGTCAATAATGCCATGTCATCTTCACCATGTTGGCTTACTGCTTTTATCAAGTCCCGTATTTCAAGCAAACCACTCTCACTAATTTTCTCTTTTGTTCTTGCTAATGTCACCGACTCATTAGCAGACTCAGGATAGAAAAAAACATCCTGCTCAATCGATTGCCATTGAGCTATTTCCAACCCAGATGAAGCTGGTCTGGCAACAAACACCTTCGCTGCTGTATTAGTTACAGCAGCAGAAGATAGTGCCATATTTTCGTCAGCCAGTTTGATGTCCACACTTTCACGCGCTTCTTTTACTAGCATCAATGAGGCGCTAGCTGTCTTTGACTCGGCTTTTTCCGCCGGAACTATAGAATTACTTTGCTCGACAAGGTTTGTCTCTTGCAATGCACGCGATGAAAAATTCATATCAGCTAAGGTCACAATTAATGCAACAACAATAATGACTGAGACACTAATCAAACCCCAATGAAAAACGGGGAGTTGCTGCTTATCAACAAACTCCGTTTCAGCAGCGGCAAGCTTTACATGTTTTGCTGTCACTGTGTTTTGATTATCTGCATAACTGGCTAATAAGGCCTTGTCAGCTAAAATATTTATTCGGCGTAACAAGCCATTTGAATATTTTGAAATAGTCCTGATTGCTTTTTCGTTGAATAATTCGACTGAACGATAACCACACGAACGTAAACGTGAATTTATATAATCTTTAACTTCATTGGGCTTAAGCGGGGACAAATAAAAGCTATAAGTAATCCTTTCTTTTAATTGTCTGATTTCAGGTTTAGAAATCATGATATCCAGTTCTGGCTGACCAAAAATAACTATTTGTAATAATTTATTTTGAGCTGTTTCAAGATTACTTAATAAACGAATTTCTTCAAGCGTGGCAATAGGCATGCTTTGCGCTTCTTCAACAAAGACAACGATCTGTTTGTTTTCTGCATGGCGCTCAAGCAAGTAATTCTGCAGTGCATGCATTACTTCCAGGCGGCTGTCATTCGAACCAACTTTTAAGTGAAGTTCAAAAGCAATCGCATGCAAAATATTATCAGGTGAAAGACTAGGGTTCGCTAAGTAAACTATTTCAACACTTGCTGGTAATTCTTTTTCCAACATGCGACACAAGGTTGTCTTGCCACTGCCAACCTCACCCACTAATTTGACAATGCCCTCGCCACTAACAATGGCATAAATCAAGGCATCCAGAATGGCACCACGATCCCCTCCAGGAAAGAATAAACTCGTATCAGGAGTTATCTTGAAGGGAGGTTGTTTTAAGCCAAAATAATCGTAATACATTATTATTTACCGTATCTTCATTCTGAGCTTGGATCTATATTTAAACGCTGCAGTCTACTATATAGTGTAGTCCGGTTTACACCCAACATGCGCGCGGCTTTGCTCAAATTACCTTTAGATTTCATTAAAGCATAATTTATATATTTTTGTTCCCACTCAGAAATTTTTTCATCCAGGTGGAAATCTCTATTTTCCAATTCTTGAGCAACAAAGTCATCTCCATTACTAATGCCAATTGCACCAGAGTCAAAATCACTTTCTAATTCTTCCTGTAGATCTTTCGCAGATACTTTTTTACCTGAATGTTTTGCCGACAAGCGAATGATAATATTTCGTAACTCTCTGATATTACCGGGAAAAGTGTAGTTTTCCAACAATGCCTTAGCTTCATCAGTAAGCTCAAATAACGGGCCTCCTGCAGCGTACATTCCCCTAAAATACTCCATCAAAATCAACACATCATGTTCACGTTCTCTTAATTCAGGAACATGTATCGTCAGCACACAAAGCCGATGATACAAATCTTGTCGAAAACTACCGATACGAACCTCTTCTTTTAAGTCACGATTTGTCGCCGTGATAATCCTTGCTTTAGACAAACGGGGTTTGGTTTCACCAATTCGATAAAACTCACCATTCTCCAGCACCCGTAATAGCTTTGACTGTAACGGCAATGGCAATTCGGCAACCTCATCCAGAAACAGTGTGCCTTCGCCTGCTGCTTCAAAAAAGCCAGCGCGTTCACTTGCTGCACCGGTAAAAGCGCCTTTTGCATGACCAAATAGCTGTGCTTCTAATAATTCAGCTGTAAATGCAGCGCAATTAATTGTCATAAACGGTAAATTAGAACGCTTACTTAAATTATGTAATTCTTCCGCAACTAGCTCTTTACCTGTACCTGACTCCCCTTCAACAAGAACTGGAAAAGGCGTATCCGCAAATTGCTTGATCAAATCACGCAAGGTTTTAAGTGCAATACTTTCACCAAGGAGCTTGGTTTCACTTAGCGCTGATTCTTTTTCTGAAGACTCAGCTCGTAGCATCGTCATTTGATATTCCAGTCTGGATCTCAATAAAGACATATCGCAAGGCTTTGGAATAAAATCGACAGCACCCAAGGTTAGTGCATGGTGAATATTAATATCTTCATTTTGACCTGACAGAATCAAGATCTTGAAACGGTTGTTTAACGACATCAACTCTTCAATCAACTTAAAGCCTTCCTCCGGCGAATGCGGCTTCGGTGGCAATCCAAGATCAACTAAAGCGAGTGAGGGTTTGACCGGTAAATCCTGCAACAAAGACTTAACCTGCTTTCGAGATTCGGCTGTTATGACATCAAAATCTTTTTCCAGAACGATTGAAAGCGCATCGACAATGATCGGGTCATCATCAATAAATAATAATAATGGCTTCTCTGTACTCACAAACGTGTTTAATTTTTTAACATTCGACGACAAAGCATTGATTCCTAAATACTTTCGCTGTCAAACATACAGCCATAATGACATGACATCAAGATAAATTGATGTATTTGCTTCGATAAGCTGAGAAATGAAAATGCAGAGGGTTACGGCGCTTACATTATATTTAATTCGTTTTGGCATTAACTCTTTGATCTATACCAAGATTTTTCCAAATTTCAACACTTGCTGCTGATTGGTTCATGGTATAGAAATGCATCCCCGGAACCCCGTTAGTAAGTAATTGCTCACATAACTCGGTAGTCACATCAATGCCAAATTTTCGGATAGAAAGGCGATCATCGCCAAATTCCTGTAACCGTTTCAATATCCAGCGTGGAATTTCTGCACCACAACCTTCAGAAAACCGAACCAACTGAGTACAATTTATGATCGGCATCACGCCTGCAACAATAGGAATATCTATACCCCGCTTTTCGCAATCATCAACAAAACGATAATAGGCAAAAGGATTATAAAAATACTGTGTTATCGCACTATTGGCGCCGGCATCGACTTTCTTTTTAAAATTTTCCATATCGGAACGCGCATTTGCTGCCTGAGGATGAAATTCCGGATAGGCAGCAACCTCAATATGGAAATGATCGCCTGTTTCATTCCTGATGAATTCCACTAACTCATTTGCATATCGAAACTGACCATAACCTGTCTGACCCGATGGTAAATCTCCACGTAAAGCAATAATTCGTTTTACATCATTCTCAATATACTTATCCAGAATTTCCTTAATTTCATGACCTTGGTTACCGACACAGGACAAATGCGGAGCAGCTTCAATTCCCGTTTTCTCCCGAATATCCATAACAGTCTCAAACGTCATATCGCGAGTACCGCCACCAGCACCAAAAGTCACGGAAAAAAAGTCTGGATTTAATTTTGCTAACTCAGTTTGAGTTGTTTGCAGCTTGCCTACTGATTCCGGCGTCCTTGGCGGAAAAAATTCAAAACTGAATGTAGGTTTATCTATCTTTTGTGATCCCATAATTGAAAATCCTGTGAAGATTGAAACATTACTATCTTAAATTGGTGACAGGCTTAAGCCTGTCACCAAAGTACTTATGCTTTTAACGTAATGATTAGTATCGGTAGTGATCAAGCTTATACGGTCCATCTACAGGTACGTTAATGTAATCAGCTTGCTCCTGAGTCAGCGTGGTTAAATTCGCACCGATTCTACCAAGGTGTAAGCGGGCAACCTTTTCATCCAGATGCTTAGGTAAAACATAAACATCTTTTCCATATTTATCACCACTCGTATATAACTCAATCTGAGCCAATACCTGATTGGTAAATGAATTAGACATGACAAAACTAGGGTGTCCTGTTGCACAACCCAAATTCACCAATCGCCCCTTAGCTAACAAGATAATTCGTTTACCATCCGGAAAAATAACATGATCAACCTGTGGTTTAATCTCATCCCATTCATATTTTTCCAAACTGGCCACATCAATCTCATTATCGAAATGTCCAATATTAGAAACAATAGCCTGATTCTTCATCTTCACCATATGATCATGCTGAATGACATTGAAATTTCCAGTCGTAGTCACAAAGATATCGACCTGGTCACAAACATTATTCATCTCCACCACACGGTAGCCTTCCATCGACGCTTGTAGTGCACAAATTGGATCGATTTCAGTAACCCAAACTGTCGCGCCTAGCCCACGTAGTGACTGCGCACAACCTTTGCCAACATCGCCATAACCCAACACTAAGGCAACCTTGCCAGCAATCATTACGTCTGTAGCTCGTTTGATACCATCAACCAACGATTCACGACAACCGTATAAATTATCGAATTTAGATTTAGTAACAGAATCATTTACGTTAATCGCAGGAAAAGGTAGTTCACCTTTCTTTTGCATTTGGTAGAGACGTTGCACACCAGTGGTTGTTTCTTCGGTGACACCTTGAATACATGCCAGAGTACGCGAATAGAAAGTACTGTCTTCTGCCAGTTTCTTTTTCATTGCGGCAAACATGCAAGTTTCTTCTTCCGAACCCGGGTTTTCAATTAGGGAGGCATCGCTTTCTGCCTTGGCACCGAGGATCAATAATAATGTAGCATCACCACCATCATCGAGAATCATGTTCGGTGAACCGCCATCAGCCCAAGTCATCATGCGATGTGTATAGTCCCAATACTCATCCAGTGTTTCGCCCTTATGAGCAAATACAGGGATATTCTGATCAGCAATCGCGGCAGCGGCATGATCCTGAGTAGAAAAGATATTGCACGACACCCAACGTACTTCCGCACCAAGGGCGCGCAAAGTTTCGATTAAGACTGCAGTTTGGATGGTCATATGTAATGAACCGGCGATACGCGCACCTTGCAAAGGCTGGTCGCTGCCATATTCTTCACGAATAGACATTAAGCCGGGCATTTCAGTTTCAGCTATACGGATTTCTTTATGACCCCAAGCAGCCAAAGAAATGTCAGCAATATGATAATCATGTGATTCAGCTACGCTCATGTTGTTCTCCTAACAAAATAAGCGAGCGTCGTTGTTCGTTTTCCGTGTTTGTTCCGAGCCTAGCGGAATCTAATCCGTCGCAACGCTCCTCAGAACTACGGTTGTATAAAGCGCGCGGGAGTATAACATGCCGTACCTTGCAAATCATACGTGGTATAACATGCCGTTCTTTGCAAATCATACGTGGTATAACATGCCGTTCTTTGCAGATCATACAAGGTATAAACCCACCGCTTCGGTATTCTAAAGAATGTTATCGTTAAATATGTAAATAACTTTAGACATTCTTTACGCTAATGCGTCACGCAGAGCATCTGCCTTGTCTGTTTTTTCCCAAGGCAAATCAATATCGCTACGGCCAAAATGTCCATACGCCGCCGTTTGACGATAAATGGGGCGCAACAGGTCAAGCATATTAATAATGCCTTTTGGCCGAAGATCAAAATGCTCTCGTATTAATTCTACTAACTTCACTTCATCAATTTTTCCTGTACCAAATGTTTCAACAGTGATCGAAGTCGGTTCAGCGACACCAATGGCATAAGACAGTTGCAATTCACAACGATCAGCAAGACCAGCGGCAACAACATTCTTAGCAACATAACGTGCCGCATAGGCAGCAGAACGATCAACCTTGGAAGGATCTTTTCCGGAAAAAGCTCCTCCACCATGCCGCGCCATGCCACCATAGGTATCAACAATGATCTTGCGACCGGTTAAACCACAGTCCCCAACAGGACCACCTATTACGAAACGCCCAGTAGGGTTAACCAGATAACGCGTTTTATCAGTAATCATATTTTCAGGAAGAACAGGCTTAATAATCAGATCAATAACCGCTTCTTCCAGATCTTTGTGTTCTATTTCGGGATTGTGTTGCGTTGACAATACGACCGTATCAATAGAAGCAGGCTTACCATCCTCATATACCACCGTCACCTGCGATTTCGCATCGGGTCTTAGCCAGGGTAATTCACCGTTTTTACGAACTTCGGCTTGTTTTTTGACTAATAGATGCGAATAAGTAATAGGAAATGGCATCAAAACATCTGTTTCGTTACAAGCATAACCAAACATCAAGCCCTGATCCCCTGCACCCTGATTTAAATCAAGACCCTCTCCTTCATTAACGCCCTGAGCAATATCGGGTGATTGCTTATCAATTGAGACCAAGACGGCACAGGACTCCCAATCAAAACCCATATCAGAACTGTCATAACCAATTTCACGAATGGTCTTGCGTGCAACCTCCTGCATATCAACATAAGTTGATGTTGTAATTTCACCCGAAAGTACCACCATGCCTGTGTTTACCATGGTCTCACAGGCAATACGTGCCTGCTTGTCATCAGTAAAAATTGCATCTACAACTGCATCAGAGATTTGGTCAGCAACTTTATCAGGGTGTCCTTCTGATACAGACTCAGAAGTAAATAAGTAATTATCAGCCATATGTATTTTCCGAATTTAAAAGCTCTCTAAATTTAAGGAGGCGGAAGTTTACCCGCTTATTTACTGAATTACATCCACTCGATATCCTGTATTTCATCATTTTATATGAGAGCTTTATTTTAATGACGTCTATTTAAAATGTCATGACGATGTATTGACATAACAATTTGATTGTCTATGCTTAAAATATGGGTAGAAAAACTAAAAACGAACAATTACAAATCCGATTATCGACATCAGAGAAGTCTGCAATAAAAAATAGTGCTCGCCTAGCCAATATGGATATGTCCAGTTGGGTGTTAAGTAATATTTTTCCTTCGAGGCGGAAATACTTTCATGAGCTACTAGTAAAACTTGGAGAGACTCAAAATAAAAAACTGTTACTGGCCGAGCTACATGATTTTTTAAATAAACTCGAACGTGATGAATTTGAACAAGCATTACAATCTCCGCCGCTTACCGATCTTGGCATCTACTTGAATAATTATGTTTGCGCAATGATCGAACATGCTGCCTATAAAAAACGGGTTTCAATTCCTGTCTGGGTAAAAGATATAGCACCATTACAAGAGCCCGTATTTGGTTCAGATTTAAAAAGTTTACGACTCTATTTATTAAGTCATTCGCCACCTGCTTTTCGTAGACGAAATATTTTTATCGATTCAAGTATTGGTGAACGAGTTTAAAATGGAGGGGTTAAGTAAAAAAAAGATTGAAAGCCTATTCAAGCTACTGAATCAAGAATTAAAACAATCTGATGTTCAAGGTGAAATTTATTTAATGGGCGGAGCCGTAATGTGCCTGGTTTTTGAGGCGAGGCAATCAACTCAAGATGTCGATGCCTATTTTCAGCCTTCAAATAAAGTCAGAAATGCAGCAGTGCGCGTTGGTATAAAGGCAAATGTAAGTGAAAAATGGCTGAATGACGGTGTCAAAGGTTATTTGAGCAACACAGGTTCATTTGCGCCTTTTCTGGAATTGAGCAATTTGAAAGTGTTAACAGCTCAGGCAGAATACATGTTGGCAATGAAGTGTTTGGCCATGCGCATTGGCGAAGAATTTCACGATCTTGATGATATTCAATACCTCCTACGATATCTAAATGTTGATTCTTATAATGAAGCAATAGAAATTATCTCGGATTATTATCCGCTTGATAAATTCCCACAAAAAACATTGGACGCTTTACAAGAATTACTAAATGCCTAATTTTATGAGAATAATAAGATGGTCTTAATGGAAACCCCAATATGTAACTTTGGTGAAAAAGCCATTGATTTCAAACTGCCCGGGACTGATGGTAAGGAGTGGACACTGGCAGATTGTGCTGGTGAAAACGGGACGCTGGTTATGTTTCTTTCAAACCATTGCCCCTATGTAAAAGCGATCCAGACAAGATTGGTCGAAGATACATTAAAATTACTGGACTCAGGAATAAACAGTGTCGCCATCATGTCGAACGACTCTATTGAGTATCCTGAGGATTCCTTCGAAAACATGAAAAAAGTCTCAAAAACTTTTAACTTTCCTTTTCCCTATCTGCTCGATGAAACCCAGGAAGTTGCAAAAGCCTATGCTGCAATCTGCACCCCGGATTTCTTTGGATACAACAAAGCCTTTGAATTGCAGTATCGCGGCCGTCTGGATGCCAGTGGCATGAAGCCTCATGCGGAAGAAAAAAAACGTGATTTGCTCGACGCAATGACTGAGATTGCCAAGACCGGACAAGGACCTAAAGAACAGAAGTCCAGTATTGGTTGCTCTATTAAGTGGAAAAACAATAGCTAGATCTTGCTCAAAACGAGTAGGTAAGCGACAATGCACGGCTAGATTTTTGAGTGAATATCTACCTGTATCGCCGCATATAAGCGGATTTTAAGCTCTGCACATTGATCATCATATCGCGATGACACACAACAGGCTTCGTTGCAGCACTAAATTAACTATTATTTCATGAGCTATAGCTATGAGCTATGGCCTGTTTATTGGGGGAAACTATGCTTTCAAAGCATGAACTAGCCAATGCGATTCGTGCATTAAGTATGGATGCAGTACAACGAGCGAACTCCGGTCATCCTGGTGCGCCTATGGGCATGGCTGATATTGCCGAAGTCTTGTGGAATGATTTCCTAAAGCACAACCCAACTAATCCAAACTGGGATAATCGTGATCGTTTCATCATGTCTAACGGTCATGGTTCGATGTTAGTCTATTCCTTATTACACCTTAGCGGTTATGACCTACCTATAGATGAACTCAAAAATTTTCGGCAACTGCACTCTAAAACACCCGGTCATCCTGAGTACGGTTACGCTCCTGGTGTAGAAACGACAACTGGTCCCCTTGGACAAGGAATTACCAATGCCGTCGGCATGGCATTGGCAGAGTCGGTATTGGCCGCAAAATTTAATAAAGATGATTTTAGCATTGTCGATCACCACACCTATGTCACTGTCGGCGATGGCTGTTTAATGGAAGGCATCTCACACGAAGCCTGCTCTCTTGCCGGCACATTAGGCCTGGGAAAATTAATTACCTTCTATGATAGTAATCAGATCTCCATCGACGGTGATATTGAAGGCTGGTTTACCGAAGATGTTGCCGCACGATTTGAAGCCTACGGCTGGCATGTGATTCGTGATGTTGATGGCCATAATCCAGATGCGATTAAAAAAGCTATTGCAAATGCCATCGCCAATGAATCACAACCCAGCATACTGTGCTGTAACACCACCATCGGTTGTGGCTCACCGAATAAAGAAGGGAAAGCATCGAGTCATGGTGCACCGTTAGGTGATGATGAAATAAAACTCACACGTGAAAAACTGGGTTGGAAATACGACGCCTTTGTTATTCCTGATGATGTCTATTCTGCCTGGGATGCAAAAGAGCGCGGTAATGAGCTGGAATCGGCATGGAATGCAAAATTCTCTGCTTATGCATCTGCACATCCTGAATTGGCTATGGAATATCAACGCCGCATGAATGGCGCGTTACCCGATAACTGGAATGAGGTTGTTAATGACTATATTAATGCCACTAATGAAAAGGCCGAATCCATTGCATCACGTAAGGCATCACAAAATACAATCGAGGCCTTTGCACAGCATCTGCCGGAATTAATCGGTGGTTCAGCCGATCTCGCCTGTTCCAATCTGACCAGCTGGTCAGGCACGGTACACATCAGTAATAAAAACAAAGATGGCAATACCATCAATTATGGCGTGCGTGAATTCGCGATGTCTGCCATCAATACTGGCATCTCACTGCATGGCGGATTTATCCCTTATTCAGCTACTTTTTTAATGTTCTCCGAATATGCAAGAAATGCTTTACGTATGTCGGCGTTAATGAAGGTTCAAAATATCTTTATTTATACACATGATTCAATCGGACTTGGTGAAGACGGCCCAACCCATCAAGCGGTTGAACAGACGGCAACATTACGTTTAATGCCGAATATGTCTCTATGGCGTCCTTGTGATGCGGTAGAGTCTGCTATCGCCTGGCAAGCCGCAATTGAAAGACGCGATGGCCCGACAAGTTTATTATTTTCCCGTCAAAATCTGGCACACATGCAACGAGATGAATCACAACTCAACAACATTCAACGTGGCGGCTATGTGTTATTAAATGGCAGTGATAATCCTGATGCTATTATTATTGCGACAGGCTCTGAAGTTGAAATGGCGATGAACGTTGCAACACTATTAAATTCAGAAGGCCAGAATATTCGTGTTGTTTCCATGCCCTGTACTGATGTGTACGATCAACAAGACGATGCCTATAAAGAGTCTGTCTTACCCAATGCCTGTCGCAACCGACTCTCTGTTGAAGCCGGCGTTACTGAGTATTGGAGAAAATATATCGGTCTTGATGGCGCCGCACTCGGCGTGGATACCTTCGGTGAATCAGCGCCAGCTAAAGAGGTATACAAACATTTCGGACTGACTGAAGAGAACCTGATTAAAACAGTGAAAGAATTGATTAAATAATAAAAATATTAAAGAGTGGAGTAGAAGAATGGTAATTAAAGTAGGTATCAATGGCTACGGACGTATCGGTCGTAACATCTTGCGTGCAGTATACGAATCCGAACGCACAGATGAAATTCAGATCGTCGCTATTAATGATTTAGGTGATGCGAACACCAACGCACACCTTACCCAATATGATACTGCCCATGGAAAATTTCCTGGCACTATTGTTGTAGAAGGTGACAACATGGTTGTTAATGGTGACAAAGTACGTGTCCTTTCTGAACGTGATCCTGCTAATTTACCCTGGGGTGAGTTAGGTGTTGATGTTGTACTTGAATCTACTGGTTTCTTTACCAGCAAAGCTAAAGCAAGCGCACATCTTGCAGGCGGCGCAAAGAAAGTTATTATTTCAGCACCAGGCGGTAACGATGTTGATGCCACTATTGTTTATGGAGTAAATCACGACGTACTTAAATCAACAGATACTGTTATTTCAAATGCATCATGTACAACGAACTGTCTTGCGCCGGTTGCAAAAGTAATAGATGAAAATATCGGCATGGTTGCTGGCATCATGACAACCATTCATGCTTATACCAATGATCAAGTATTAACCGATGTTTATCATTCTGATTTACGCCGTGCTCGCTCTGCGACCATGTCGATGATTCCTACCAAAACTGGCGCTGCAACAGCAGTTGGTCTGGTTCTGCCAAAACTAAATGGAAAGCTGGATGGCTTTTCTGTGCGCGTACCAACGATCAATGTTTCCATGGTTGATTTAAGTTTTATCGCAGCACGTGATACGACAATAGAAGAGATCAATAGCTTAATGAAAGAAGCTGCGGAAGGCCCACTTAAAGATGTGCTTGCATATAATGAAGCGCCTTTAGTTTCTATCGACTTTAATCATGACCCGGCATCATCAACCTTCGATGCATCACTAACAAAGGTGATTGAAGGCAAACTTGTTAAAGTTGTTGCCTGGTATGACAATGAATGGGGCTTTTCCAATCGGATGCTGGATACTACTGTCGCATTAATGAACGCAAGTTAGAAAACTATGCACAAGGGAATAAAATAAAGAAGTGTCGATACTGGTAAAAATTGCTGATCTGGATTTGTCGGGCAAGACAGTACTTATCCGCGAGGATTATAATGTCCCGATAAAAGATGGAACAGTGACTAGTGACGCACGTATTCGAGCAACACTACCAACTCTAAAGCAAGTGCTTGAAACAGGCGCTAAAATAATTTTAGTTTCTCATTTAGGTCGCCCTACGGAAGGTGAATATGATGAATCCTTTTCACTCGCACCCGTCGCAAAATCCTTAAGTGATTTTCTTGGGATAGATGTCCCTCTCATTAAAGACTGGGTTAATGGCATCGACATGACAGACCATCAAGTCGTACTTTGTGAGAACGTACGTTTTGAAAAAGGCGAAATAAATAATGATGATGAACTTTCGCGCAAAATGGCGCAACTTTGTCAGGTTTATATTAACGATGCGTTTGCAACAGCGCATCGCGCACAAGCGTCAACTCATGGCGTTGCCAAATATGCCGGGGTATCAGCAGCGGGGCCATTGCTTATTAATGAATTAAAATCATTATCCAAAGCATTACGAGAGCCGGCTCAACCAGTGATTGCTGTTGTTGGTGGTGCAAAGGTATCAAGTAAACTTACTGTTCTAGAGACTCTCTCTGAAAAAGTGGATCAACTCATTGTTGGTGGTGGCATTGTTAATACATTTTTAAAGGCAGCAGGCTATGAAGTTGGCAAATCACTTTACGAAGCTGATTTGGTCGCGGTTGCTAGCAAACTCATGAAACAAGCTGAAGAAAACGGCTGTCAGATTCCATTGCCTATTGATGTTATTTGCGGCAAGAAATTTGATGAAAAAACAAAAGCCGTAACAAAATCCATTAACGATGTTGAAGCAGATGACATGATCATGGATGTTGGTCCGGAAACATCGAAGATGTTAAATGAGATGATTGCTAAAGCTAAAACTATTGTCTGGAATGGACCTCTTGGCGTCTTTGAATTTGACCAATTCAGCCAGGGTACCGAAAATCTTGCAAAGGCAATTGCCAATAGTGAAGCATATTCTATTGCCGGTGGCGGTGATACCATTGCGGCGATTTCCAAATTCGATGTTGAGAACGACATTTCTTATATCTCAACTGGCGGCGGCGCTTTTCTTGAATTTCTTGAAGGCAAAAAACTACCTGCTATCGCTATTCTTGAAGAAGCAGCGAGAGCCTGGGCAGCAATGGAACGAGCTAGAGAATTATAACAAATAATAAAACCGGGCAACGCTAAAATATTTTAGCGTTGCCGATAAAACCATACGGACAAGCACAATTAGATGAGAAGAACCAAAATTATTGCAACGTTGGGACCAGCAACTGACCAGCCAGGCATGATAGAAAAATTACTTGATGCTGGAGTAGATGTCTTTCGATTAAATTACTCTCATCAGACACATGCAGATCATGAAAGACGAATGAATGAAATTCGTAAGCTATCATATGAACACAAACATGCTGTCGCTGTTATAGCAGATTTACAAGGCCCTAAAATACGCATCGAG
>CAYTIZ010000012.1:0-17420 GCA_964437885.1 uncultured Enterobacteriaceae bacterium | reverse complement strand
AAAAAATCACTATTTTTTATAGCCCTTTAAATAAATGTGATGACACTATAGTTGCAATAGAAGACGTGCCGGATCTTCCAACTGTTGTTTAATTGATACGAGGAATTGAACTGCTTCGCGACCATCGATAATGCGGTGATCATAGGATAAAGCAATATACATCATCGGCCGTATAACAACTTCGCCATTTTCTGCAACGGGACGTTGTTGTATAGAATGCATACCGAGTATCGCACTTTGCGGTGGGTTTATTATTGGGGTCGATAGTAATGAACCGAAAGTGCCACCATTAGTTATAGTAAAGGTTCCGCCGGTTAAATCATCAATGTTTAATTTCCCATTTCTTGCTTTTTCACCATACTCCCTGATTTTTACTTCGATCTCCGCCAGAGATAGTGCATCACCATCTCGAACTATGGGCACGACCAGACCTCTGGGAGAACTGACAGCAATACCGATATCGAAGTAACCATGATAAATGATGTCATCACCATCAACCGATGCGTTGATAACAGGAAATTTTTTCAATGTTTCTATTACGACACGTGTAAAGAAAGACATGAAGCCAAGTTTTACCCCGTGTGTTTTTTCAAACTCATCCTTATAGCGATTACGCATATCCATGACGGCTTGCATATTAACTTCATTGAAAGTCGTCAACAGTGCATTTTCCTGTTGCGCGCTAAGTAGCCTTTCAGCGACACGTTTGCGTAATCGTGTCATAGGTACTTTTTCTTCGGGTCGATTGCCAGTACTACTAGTCAAAACAGGTACGGGCGCAGGTTCTTTAGTTTTGCTACTGGCTGATTCAACTTTTGCTACAGGTGGTGGTTCGGTAGGGCTAATTGCAGGAGCTGGCGTTTCAACAGGATCTGCCACTGCTTTTTTCTCTGCGTCTTTATTCTTATTGCTCGTATTGCCACCGTCAATATGGCGAAGCACATCTTCTTTAGTAATACGATCTGTTGTTGTAGGAATGTCTGCTGTTTCAAGCTGATGTTCTTCCATGAGATTTCGAACAGCAGGACTTAATTTTGGTAAATCTGCTTTAGATAATTCTTCAGCTTTGGTGTCCATTTCGGGAAGAGATTGCTGCTCAGGTTTTGATGTAGGTTTAGCAGCTTCAGTTGCGCCAGCTTTTGCTTCGGTATCAATTCTAGCGATAATTTCATCGCTTTGAACGATTTCACCATCATCTTTTAATATTTCCAAAATAACGCCATCATTCAAAGCGGATACTTCAAGAGTGACTTTATCGGTTTCTATATCAATTAAATTGTCACCGCGTTTTACTTGATCTCCGGCACGCTTTTGCCAGGTCATCAAGGTTGCTTCAGCGACGGATTCTGCTAAGACAGGAACTTTGACATCAACTAACACGACATTCTCCTTTATTTATCTATCTGCGTAATACTGCGTTAACTTTTTTATGCGTTGTTACTTCAAGTTTATCAAGTTGTAATGCATCACATACCAGTTCTTTTTGTTGAGCAAGGTGAACAGGCATCAAACCCGTTGCAGGTGAAGCCGAATAAAAACGGCCGGCATAACCAAAGGTATGTTGATCTTGCAAACAGCCGATCATGGTGCCTCTGGATTGCATGTAATACCAGCTACCTTGATTTTTCGGTTCTTCCTGTACCCAGACAACTTCTTTCAAGTTTGGATAGGAATTTATGACTGCTTTTAGATCCTCTCGAGGAAAGGGGTACAGTTGTTCTATTCGAGCAATAGCGATATTGTTTATATTGTTTTCCCGACGTTGCTCCAATAAATCAAAATAAACTTTACCACTACAAACTAACAAACGTGTTATTTGCTCTCGATCAAGCTTATCAATTTCATCAATTACCGTTTGAAATTTGCCATTAATCAAATCTTCTACCGGAGAAGTAGATAATTTTCTTCGCAATAAACTTTTTGGGCTCATTATAACAAGCGGTTTACGGTAGGGGCGCAGGATTTGTCGTCGCAACATATGAAACATTTGTGCAGGCGTACTCGGAAAGCAGACTTGCATGTTTTGTTCAGCGCAAAGTTGTAAAAAACGTTCAAGTCGTGCTGATGAATGTTCGGGTCCTTGTCCATCATAACTATGAGGCAAGAACATGGTTAAGCCGCAGAAGCGTCCCCATTTGGATTCACAAGAACTAATAAATTGATCAAAAACAACTTGTGCGCCATTAGCAAAGTCGCCAAATTGTGCTTCCCATATGACCAAAGAATTTGGTTCCGCACTACTGTAACCATACTCATAAGCAAGTACAGCTTCTTCAGAAAGTGTTGAATTAATGACCAGAAAATTAGGTTGTCCCTTTTTTATATGTTGTAGAGGTAAATATTTTTGACCATCTTTCATATTATGTAGTACTGCATGACGGTGGAAGAATGTTCCTCGACCACTATCTTGTCCTGAAAGCCGAATCGGATAGCCGGCATCGAGTAAAGAGGCATAAGCCATAGTCTCAGCAAAGCCCCAATCCATAAGCATTTCGCCGTTGCCCATTTTTTCTCGATTTTCAATTATCTTTTTAACAGCAGGACTTAATTCAAAATTTTCAGGGATGTTTGTGATCGACTCAGTCAATTTTTTAACGGCAGTTTCACTAATAGTAGTGTCGACTGCATGTCCCCATTCTGTTCCAATAAAATGTGAAAAATCTATCAGATATTTTGGATTGGCATGCTCTGCATGTGTGCCAGCAACACCCTTATTACTTTCCAGTGAATCAATATATTCTTTGACGATTACATCTGCATCATTTTGCGTAATAACGCCTTCAGCTATTAATTTATCCGTATGTAATTTGCGCACACCAGGATGTTTTCGAACATGTTGATACATAATCGGTTGTGTTGACATGGGGTCGTCAGCTTCACTGTGTCCATGTTTACGATAGCAAACCATATCTATAACAACGTCTTTATTAAATTCCATCCTGAAATCAAGAGCGAGCCTGGTAACTAATACAACCGCTTCTGGATCATCGCCATTAACATGGAAAATAGGTGCCTGAACCATTTTGGCAACATCAGTGCAATAAAGTGATGAGCGTGAATCAAGTGGATCACTGGTAGTAAAACCAATTTGATTATTAATAATGATATGTATTGTGCCGCCAGTGGTATAGCCGCGCGTTTGCGAGAGATTAAAGGTTTCCATGATGACACCTTGACCAGCAAAAGCGGCATCGCCGTGAATTAACACAGGCAATACTTCATTGTGACTATGATCATTACGTCTATCCTGTCGTGCTCTAACAGAACCTTCAACAACAGGATCAATTATTTCAAGATGTGAAGGATTAAATGCCAGGGTTAAATGAACACTGCCTCCAGGCGTGTTAATGTCTGATGAATAGCCCTTGTGGTATTTCACATCGCCCGAGCCTTTAATGCTGTCTATTGTTTTGCCTTCGAATTCATCAAATAATTCACTTGGTTTTTTACCAATGATATTGACTAATACATTAAGTCGACCACGGTGAGCCATGCCAATAACGATTTCTTTAATATCTTGCGATCCCCCCGACTGAATAATTTCATCAAGTAACGGAATAAGTGATTCACCGCCTTCGACAGAGAATCGTTTTTGACCGACATATTTTGTATGCAGATATTCTTCCAATGCATTTGCATCAATGACGCGATCAAGTATACGGATTCGTTTTTCTTTAGCGTAGTTCGGTGTGGCGAGTGATTCTTCCAGACGTTTTTGTAACCAACGTTTTTGCTCGGTTTCATTAATATGCATATATTCCGCACCAATGTGACCACAATACGTCGTTTTAATGATATGGATGATTTCACGCAGGGTGATTTCATCGGGCGCAAACAATGACCCTGAGTTGAAGGTTTTATCCATGTCTTCTTCAGTTAATCCGTGAAAAACTGGATCAAGCTCAAGAGTGTCGGGTCGTTGATATTGTTTTAGTGGATCCAGATCACTTTGGCGGTGTCCATTAAAACGATGAGCATTAATCAAGCGTAGAACAGAAGCCTGTTTTTGATGTGAAATTGCATCAGCCGCCGGAGCATGACTTAGTGTTGAATGATGGCGATGTTTAGCGGCATTGGCATAGGCCTTTTGGATAGGAGTATGGGCAATATCTTTAGCTGACGCTTCGTTTTGAAGAGAATCAAAATAGTCACGCCATTCCTGATCGATACTATCTGGTTTATGTAGATAGGTTTCGTATAATTCTTCTACAAACCAGGCATTACCACTGTATAAATGTGATGGCACTGCGTTTTTCATAGTTTATTCCTTTAATTTTTGTTATTTATCAAGCCTTCTTGGGAGTCTGACTAAAAATTTCGAAAGAAATATTACAGTTTTGACATAATGACTCTAATTAAAATAAGTATCATCTCTAACTATAAGATTTCCTGAATATAATTCATATAACTTTAGACTATTTTTAGCGTATCTGAAGCATTTTTATGCACAATTTAGACCGAATATTGAATAACTCCTCTTGCTGCATTGCCATAAAATTCTGTATCCTTGCACAATTTTTCAATAACTATAAATATTAAGATAGCAAACAGGGGAGAATTCTAATGGCTGATACAGTCACAATTACTGATAATAGAACTGGAAAACAGATCGAATGTCCGATACTGGATGGTGTGTATGGCGCTCCAGTTATTGATACAAAGAGCTTATATAAAGAGCTTAATATGTTTACTTTCGATCCAGGCTTTGTGACGACGGCGGCATGTAGAAGCGCCATTACCTATCTTGACGGAGAGAAAGGTATTTTGCTGCATCGTGGATATCCTATCGATCAATTGGCCGCAAATAGTTCTTACTTGGAAGTTTGTTATCTGTTGCTCTATGGAGATTTACCGACGACGCAACAATTCGATGGCTTCCGAGCTAATTTGAATGAACGAAATATGGTGCATGAGCATCTTGAACGTTTCTATACCGGCTATCGTTACGATGCGCATCCAATGTCAATGTTGATTGGTGTTACTGGCGCCTTATCTTCTTACTACCACGAAGCAATGGATATTAATGATCCCGGAGATCGCGAATTAACCGCGCTTCGCATCATCGCGAAAATGCCCATCCTGGCGGCTCATTGTTACAAACACTCAATGGGACATCCATTTGTCTATTCGCGAGATGATCTGGGCTATGTTGAGAATTTTCTAAATATGATGTTCTCAGTACCTATGCGTGAATATGTGCCAAATCCAACGGCTGTTAAAGCATTGAATTTAATGCTTATTCTGCATGCTGATCATGAGCAAAATGCATCTACTTCAACCGTCAGGCTTGCAGGTAGTGCCGAGGCAAACCCATTTGCTTGTATTGCTGCGGGTATTGTTACGCTGTGGGGGCGTGCACATGGTGGCGCAAATGAAGCAGTGTTAAATATGCTGGCCGATATCGAAAAGGTTGAGAATATTCCAAAATTTATCGAGCGTGCTAAAGACAAAGATGACCCATTTAGATTAATGGGGTTTGGACATCGTGTTTATAAGAACCATGACCCTCGTGCAACTATTATCAGGCAAGTTTGTCATGATTTACTTAAAGAATTAGGTACTATTGATCAACCTACGTTTGAAATTGCAATGAAGCTTGAAGAGATTGCATTAAAAGACGAATATTTTATCGAACGTAAACTCTATCCTAATGTTGATTTTTATTCTGGACTTATTCTAAAGGCACTTGGTATTCCAACATCAATGTATACTGTCATGTTTGCTTTGGCCAGATCAGTGGGCTGGATATCACAATGGTTGGAAATGATGGAAGACCCTGATTTCAAGATTGGTCGTCCAAGACAACTGTATGTTGGTCATGAAAAACGTGATTATGTACCAATTGATAAGCGTAGTTAAATACTTAGTAAGTAATAATAAATATTTAAGGAGAGGTAGAAATGAAATCGCCCGTTCGTGTTGCCGTTACCGGAGCCGCTGGTCAAATATGTTATTCATTATTGTTTCGTATTGCTTCTGGACAAATGCTGGGATCTGATCAACCGGTTATTCTGCAATTACTTGAAATTACACCGGCGATGAAAGCGTTGGAAGGCGTGGTGATGGAAATTGATGATTGTGCCTTTCCACTTTCTGCCGGTTTTGTTTTGACCGATGATGTTGATACCGCTTTTAAAGATGTGGACTATGCTTTATTGGTAGGTGCAAAACCGCGCGGACCGGGTATGGAACGTAGCGACTTGCTCGAAGCCAATGGTGGTATTTTTAAGGTTCAGGGTCAGGCATTAAATGCGAGTGCCAGTCGTGATGTTAAGGTACTGGTTGTCGGTAACCCTGCAAACACCAACGCACATACAGCGATGTTAAGTGCGCCAGATTTGAATTCGCGCAATTTTACCGCGATGACGCGGCTTGATCATAATCGCGCATTGGCACAACTTGCGGCAAAAACAGACTCAGCAGTGAGTGATATCAAAAAAATGACAATCTGGGGAAATCATTCCACCACACAATATCCTGATATTTCTAATACCACTGTTGGCGGTAAAGCGGCAAAAGAGTTAGTTGATTTGGCTTGGTACAAGGATGAATACATTCCTCGTGTTGCCAAGCGCGGAGCAGAAATTATTGACGCACGTGGTGCGTCAAGTGCCGCTTCTGCTGCAAATGGTGCGATTGACCATATACGTGATTGGGTATTAGGTACGCCTGATGATGATTGGGTCAGTATGGGTGTGCCGAGTGATGGCAGTTATGGTATTCCCGAAGGCTTGATGTATTCGTTTCCCGTGACCTGTAAGGATGGTGACTATTCTATTGTGCAGGGACTGGAAATTGATGCGTTCAGTCAGGCGAAAATGGATGCTACTCAGAAAGAATTGGAAGAAGAAAGAGAAGCGGTAGCGAAAATTCTTTAGTTAAAACGTTTTGTATTTAGGAAAAGCCCTTATATAGAAATAGTTGGGGGCTTTTTTTAGTTGGAGATATTTGTCAACGTCCGAAATAAGTGGCGGAGCGTTTTTTGCGCAGTCCAAGCCAGCGCCTTTTGCTGGCGAACTTGATTGATTTGTTATGTGCGATTATAATTCCTGTACGTTTTATTGTACATATACTAATTAGTGAGGTTAATATGGACGCCATAAGTTATACCGCTGCTCGTGCAAATTTAGCAAAAACGATGGAAAAAGTCTGTAATGACCATGATGCAGTCATTATTACACGAAAACGTGAATCTCCTGTAGTCATGATCTCTCTTGAAGATTACCAAGCAATGGAAGAAACAGCTTATTTGTTACGTTCGCCTGCCAATGCAAGGCATTTGCTTGAGTCTATTGCGGAATTAGAATCTGGCAAAGGGGCTAAGCGAAAATTGATTGAATGAAGCTAATATTTTCATCCAAAGCTTGGGAGAATTACCTTTACTGGCAGAAAACTGATAAGGCGATGGTTAAGCGAATAAATGCTTTAATTAAGGATATACAGCGAAATCCTTTTGACGGCATTGGAAAACCCGAGCCATTGAAACATGGATTATCAGGTTACTGGTCTCGAAGAATTAATGATGAGCATAGAATTGTATATAAGGTGGCAGAAGATAATTTGCTTATTGCTCAGCTTCGCTATCATTATAAATACTAAATAAAGCACATACTGCTATGCTCAGCGGACAATTTTGTTAGGCTTTTTTGCTTATAAGTTTAACTGTAGTATTAGGATAAATTTCAAATACTCCAGGCAACCCATAAGTCTAACCTATCACAGAATTCTTAATGAACTTGCCATTATTATCAAACAAAAAAGATACTTCACCACGTTTAAGGCGATGTCGAAAATTTGCTATCTCGACTTTGCCCTCCATCATCTCACCTAGAAATATTTCCATAATTTCGCCAAATACTTGAGGTTTATATTCCTCAAACTCAGGAGTTTCATCACGCTTTACACATGTTGTCATACCGGTCTTGAGCCAGTATCCAGTCAAAACTAGATGTCTTTATTCTTTTTAACTCTCTATTTCGCCTTTTACCGGCGAGTACCTTCTTTTCAAAAAGAAGGTACGAAGAAAACTTTTCCCCCGTTGTCATGGCAGCTCCTTTGCATCCATGCAATCGCTGCATTTGTGCTTCCTGCACTTCGCCTATGGCTCTCCGATCTGTTTAAAATTAATGACGCATCGCCCACAGGATTCGTCCCTGATCCGGTGGGCTAAAAATCACATCCATGTGATTTTCCCACTATCAATTCCAAACATATCGGCATGATATAGGGGTATTAACGACTGGGTTGAGGAGCCGAGTGATGTGCAATATTGTTGCGTCAATGTGGAACGCGCTATTAGGCATTATTTGTTTTATACAATTCTTGACTAGTAACTTTAATTATTTGCAAAGCCAAGTGAGGTTTTGAATCAAGATTAAATGCACCATCGAAGAAATACTCGAACCGATTATTCAGTTTTTGTCGTGCTGTATCATCAATAGGTAAATTTGTTGGCGCTTTATTACCCATTGTTTCCAGATAGTTATTAAGTGTTTTAACTATTTCTCGGACTTCTGGGTCATCTAAAAAATGATGGCAGTAACAGAGATTAGGTTTGCAATTAATTCTTAGATCATTGTAACCATGAGTGTGTAGACTGCCAGTATTACCAGTTGACTGACGAAGCGTTAAATCCATTACTGTCCATTCATATGGGTTTAGTGTGATTGATTCTGGCTTTTTATCACCAAATTGAGATATGTACGTATCTATAGTATCTAACACAGACTTAATTTCTTGATGTACAAGTGTGCCATGTGCATATTCTGTTATTTCTGATGTATTAATGCTTTCTGCTTCGGCACCTACAAGATTTTCATTGGGACTGAATTGTTCAGGAATTAATTTAATATCCCAATCAGATATATTTAATCTTTCTTGAGGTATATGAATATCCACACCATGATTAGCTTTTAATCGATCCCTAACTGCTTTCAAATGTTGTTCATCATCGAGTCTAGGTAAAAAAGGATTTTTGACAGAATGCCAAAATTCACCTGCTAACATTGGCTCATCGTCAAGTTCATTAAATGCCATCGCAAGTATATTCAACTGCTCGAATCTGGTGCATCTATTGAATTTTGTATAAATATCTTCTTCTTCCATATTGGGGAATCCTGAATGTCTCCATGCTTTTACGATCCCAGATTTCAGTTCATTCACATATGGATTCTCCCCAACGAGTTCAACGAGAGAGAGATAATGTTCGGCTAGAAGGGCGTTAGTTACTGCACCAAGGATTTTTGGGCTTGGCAATAATTTCTTCGCGAACCAGATTAAGACAATTAAACTAATAATGAAGATAATTTTTTCCATTGTTATGTTCCAATGATGCTTAACAGCTTGTTCGTGGTACGAAGTATTTTTGCCATGTCCTTCCTCAAGCTAATCGTTAATTTTTTTAGTATTCAAAGGGGCTGTGGCCTGTAATTTACACATAAAAGTGCTGTTTGACAATAGCACTATATAGCGCTATTATAGTTTTCTCTTAATTCAATCTGAGGAGTGACTCTACAATGACTATTGCTATATTAGATGATTTTGTGTGTATCCCTCTTCCATCGGACTTATATCAATCATTAGCCGCGCGCTTTCCCGACCGGGTTAGCACGGTGCTTGAGAATATTACATGGGATTATTTGGAACGAACTGAAAAAGATTTTATACCAACCACTAGTGGGAGCATAACCTGGGGTAGTTTTTCTTTGCCTAATGGAACTCAGTTGCGTGTAAAAAAGAGCCATAGCAATGATTATGGATATGGTGAAATTACGAATGAGAAAGTTGTGTACCTTGGTAAGGTTGTAGGCTCTCCCTCTCAGTTTGCTCGAAAGGTTAAAAACAATACGAGTGTAAATGCGTGGATAAATGTTGAAGTGAAAAGGCCGCAAGATAGAGATTGGAAATTGGCGAATAGTTTTCGCTAATTATTATACGATAAGCCTACTAGCGATATATTTTGGATCTTGTGCTGCGTGAATAATTGCTAATACAAAAATCGTATCTTTCTCGATTGTATAAAAAACGATATAGGGAAATGTGTGGGTAATTGATCTTCGGACTCCTTCTTCAATTTCTTGATATAGGTATGGATTAGATTTAATTCGATTGAAAGAATTCTCTACCTCATACAGAAATCGCTCTCCTAGCCCGTCAAGACGCTCTTCATAATCAACAAATCCATCCAGGATGTCAGAGACTCCGCTGACGATTTAACAAGAAGCTTCCAGCTCATTTATTCAGAATTCTGCCCTTTACCTCTTCCCAGGTTGATCCACCTTCAGGATCAGTCCTATGTTCAGATAATCTTTTTCTCAGGAGTTCCAGCGTTGCTTCTTTTACCTCAATGTCATCTGGGTTTTTTGCAATACTCTCCCAAATTTCTGCAACGATTTCTATTCGTTCAGCGATGGGTAGTCCCAGGGTTTCAGCAATACCTGGCTTCATGCTTATAATTTAACACATTTATTTGGGTGATGTGATGAGTATAGTCCCTCTATCTAGGCTGTCTATCGAAGACTAATCACCGGCCAGTTTCTTTTCTCAGCTTCAGTTCTCAATGCATCGTCAGCATCGACTGCGATAGCATGATCGACTTCTTGTAAGAGTGGAATGTCATTATGTGAGTCGCTGTAGAACCAGGACTCTTCAAGTTTTTGTTCGTGGTTTTTTAGCCAATCGTTTAATCGAATCACTTTTCCTGCGGCATAGGAGGGTGTGCCAATAACTTTCCCCGTATATTGACCATCGATTAATTCCGGTTCGCAGGCAATTAAATTATCTATCTTGAACTCATTTGCAATGGGTTCGGTAATAAATCGATTCGTTGCCGTGACAATTAATAGTTCATGTTTTTTTTGTCGATGTTCATTAATAAGCTCTATTGCCTTAGGCAACATTATTGGTTTTATTTTTTCTTCAATATAATTTTTTCGCCATTCTTCCAGTTGTTTGCGATCATTATCGGCAAGTACTTTTAGCTGAAATTCCAGAAAAGCATGAATATCCATTACTCCATTGAGGTACTCCTGATAAAATTCTTCGTGACCGGCTTGATAGGCTTCGGAATCAACATAGCCTTGCTCACTCAGGAATTCTCCCCACAAGCAGTCACTATCTCCGGCTATCAAAGTATTATCGAGATCAAAAATAGCAAGTTTCATGTTATTGAATATTAACCGGTTATTTAAAGCGGCTAGTGTAGCCTGCATATTGGGCGAGTCCACTTATTTTCAAACTAAAGGAACCTATGATTAAGTCATGAATCGACATCTTGCGATTAAAACATCCTGTTTCTGCGTTGTAAAACTTCGCAATAGCCCTGCTATTACGTGCGTTTCACGCCTTGAACCAGAATGTTTTAACCAGCAATCTGTTCGACCCAGACTTAATCAGAGGTTCCTAAAGTAAATACTATTCATTTGAATTGCTTGTTTTGTTTTATTATTGGAGAATCCAGTAATGATTTTATTTGGTAAATGAAGCGTGATTGATTCAGAAGGATTCAGAGCTAATGTCGGTATCATCCTTACTAATAATGATGGACAGGTTTTCTGGTGTCGTCGCTTGGGGATGGATGCATGGCAGTTCCCACAAGGCGGGATTAAGAAAGATGAATCTTCTGAGTCAGCCATGTATCGCGAACTCAAGGAAGAAACAGGTCTGGAATCTGAGCATGTAGAAATAGTGGGCTCTACTGATGATTGGCTGCGTTATTGGCTACCGAAACGTTTTATTCGTCACAATACACATCCTTTATGCATAGGACAGAAACAAATCTGGTATTTGCTTAAGCTCGTCGTCGATGAAAGTTGGGTCAATTTATCGCATTCTCCAAAACCTGAGTTTGATCTGTGGAAATGGGTCGATTTTTGGCATCCAGTTGAAGAAGTTGTTTCGTTTAAACGCAATGTTTATGAGCAGGCATTAAAACAGTTTGCACCTTTTATAGTGCCAGGTTTTGGTAATATCAGAAATTAATCAGGCAGTAACCATTTATGACAAATTTACTGACTTCTGGCAGCCATATACATCATCAGTTTGGACAATAATTTATTTGATGCACGATTACTAATACTGCGGGTTAAGCGCCTTGTAGGTTCAGGAGCATAGCTAGCTGATAACAGGGTTTCATAGAGTGCTTCAAGTATTGGGGCGCAATCTTTCATTGAATGATCCGCTACCACCCTGATATCAGTTTGATGTTCAAGCCGAGATATGGCAGATTCATTTAGGCATTCATTATATTCAGCTTGCGCTTCAGCGACTTTTTGATGCTCTTCCTGGGTCATTTTCCCGGAAGTTTTATATTCTGCATTAACATTCAGACTTAACATGCAAAGCAAGGCAGTTACATAACAATAGGTTTTACAACTCATTAAAAATTCCTCAAAGCGATTATTTCTAAAATAAGAACAACAATAACATGAAAGATTCAATTTTCCATAACAATGATTTAATCACGCCTGCTTATATCTATGAGCAAGAAAAAATTATAAACGTACTTGAGTTACTAGTTGATATAAAAGAAAAATCAGCGTGTTTTCCTCTTTACTCTATTAAATCGGCAAATATGTTTGGTTTGCTGGAAATGATTAAGCCTTATGTCTCAGGTTTTTCCTGTAGTTCATTATTTGAAGTTCAATTGGCAAAAGAAATTCTTGATGACTCTCAAACAATTCACATAACGACACCCGGATATAGAGAAGATGAATTAAACAAGATTTTGGAACACTCTGATTTTATTACCTTGAATTCCTATACACAAGTGGATAAATACGCAGAAAAAATTAATAGCGTAGCGAGTTGTGGTCTTCGTATTAACCCGGAAATGTCTTTTGTGAAGGATGAAAGATATGATCCGAGCCGTTCCCATTCAAAGCTGGGTGTTTCACTAAATGACATCATAGAGAAGGAAGTAAAAATTAATTGGCAATTTATTGATGGACTACATATTCATAATAATTTTGAATCACACAACTTTGATGAGTTGAAGCAAAGTATCCATAAAGTGATGTCAGGTATTCCTTCTAATGAAATGAAATTAAAGTGGTTAAACCTGGGTGGTGGTTACTTATTAAATAATGCATCAGAACTGACGCCGCTAATTGATACGATAAAATGGTTGCAAGATAGCTATGCTGTAGATGTTTATTTCGAACCCGGTAAAGCAATAACGGGTCATGCTGGTTATCTACTTGCAACAGTGATTGATCTTTTTGTAAGTGAAGGAAAAAAAATAGCTGTATTAGATACGGCAATAAACCATTTGCCAGAAGTGTTCGAATATCAATACCAACCAGCTGTTATGAATACTTGTGACAAGAGTGATTATGGATACCATTTGGCAGGTTGTAGTTGTTTAAGTGGTGATTTATTTGGTGATTATTTCTTTGAGGAACCACTTGAAACAGGAAGCCGAATTGTATTTGAAAATATTGGTGCCTATATGCAGGTTAAAGCCAATATGTTCAACGGTATAAACTTGCCTGTAACATATATATTGGACAGAGATAGAAATTATAGATTATTAAAACAATATAACTATGAGTATTTTCGTTGCCGTTTATAAATTAATATGATGGGTGCAACTTATCCATGTTTATCAGTTTGACTTTATTTTTACTTTAGAAATACCATAATTTGCCGCTATCATTTTATTCATAGATGTGAATAAAGGATTGATAGCAAATGTATTTATATGAAAAACAACAGTATGAGGCGTATATAGAGAATTCTATTAAGCGCTATTTAAATACTGCCTTGTTTGATCTGGATAGCCGATTAGGTCGAAATACAAATTTCCTGGGTATTATTGTCATCGTTATTACCGTGATCCTGTCCATGATTGGCACGCTGGAGAGTATCTCGCCTTCAATACGGAATTACATTGAAATAACTGAACTGGTCATCACCTTTGCGTTTGCACTGGAATATGTGTTGCGCGTTATTTCGGCACGTAGACCAATGGCATATATCCTTAGTTTCTACGGTTTAATTGATCTACTTACCTGGTTACCTTTGCTATTAATGGGTGACGCAACATTGGCCATCCGTCTGCTCAGGATATTGCGTTTGTTGAAACTCATCCGTTACCTCAAGGCATTACATCTGTTCCTTTCTTCACTTCAGGACACAATTGAGATCATGTTAGTCGTTGCGTTTACGGTACTCATTGTTATCGCAATTTCCGGTAATATCATTCACGCTATAGAACCTGAAACTATACCTAATGCATTTATAGGAAGCTGGTGGAGTTTGGTTACAATGACGACGGTTGGTTATGGTGACATCGTTCCCACTACGACAGGTGGAAAAGTAATCGCTTCATTGTTAATGGTAACGGGGATAACGCTCTTTGCCATGTTAACAGGTACTATTTCGGTGAAAATTGCACAGATCGTAAACCGAACTCATGCTTGTTTAAATTGCATGAGCAAATTTTCTGATGAATATGGTTATTGCCCTCATTGTGGTGTTGAACAAAAAGATAGTCAGCATCAAAGTTGCCAAAGTTGCAATGCAGAAATGAATCTTGATGATGATTTCTGTTCAGATTGTGGAATGAAAAACAAATAAGATGAGATGAATATAATACTAAATAAAGTAGGTCATTCTTTATTTTTCACCCAATTGAAAATTAATGACTTTTTAACCAAAGTTAGTGTAGTGATTTAATAATATTCTCCACGGTATTTAATCTTTTTATAAAGCTCGTACTTACTTCAAAAACCATCATATATTGTTCAAGTTATTATCTTTAATTTGTACTAGAAGAATGTTCGAAAAGTATTACCGAGATGCGGTAATATGTAATGAAAATTTTATTTATTCTTTGCGTTATTTATTAAGGATTTCATGGTGATGTTATCTACTGGTAAAGTACTCTTTTTGGCATTCTTTGATATCTGTCGTTTGATTAAACGACCACAGGACATTCCCAAATCAAAAAATTTATTAACGCTTTGTCTGATTGTTTATGGTTTTCTATCGATTTTATTAGCAAGTTTGTATCAACCCACAGATAAAGCCATTCTTGCTGGAGTTGTGGAAGTTGCACTGATCATGCTTTTCTCTTTAGCATTATTACAAACTAGTGGAAAATCATCGCGTTGGACACAGACAGTTACCGCATTGCTTGGTACCGGCATCATTATTAGTTTTATTGCATTTCCGATTTATATTTTAATCGGTGTGGGTGAGCTCAATGAACATGAATCTACTACAGGTCAGAGTATTGGCTTGTTGTTACTTGCAGCGCTGGCTTGTTGGAATATTGTTATTATGGCGCATATTCTACGACATGCTCTTGAGACTAATTTTGCTTTAGCAATATTCCTAGCCATTACTTATATCTGGATTATTTTTAGCTTTACATCGGCAATCATTCCTATGGAGACGAATTAATGCATATTCATATTCTAGGGATTTGCGGCACATTTATGGGTGGCATTGCCCATATTGCGCGAACATTGGGTCATGAAGTGACCGGTTCGGATCAAAATGTTTACCCGCCGATGAGCGAGCAACTTGAACAACAGGGCATAGCATTGATGCAGGGTTATAAACCGGAGCATCTTGTTCCGGTACCCGATTTGGTTCTTGTAGGAAATACAATCTCACGTGGAAATCCTGCGCTTGAATATGTATTAAACGAGCAAATTCCTTTTACCTCAGGTCCAGAGTGGCTGTATAAGGCTGTTTTACATAATAAGCATGTTTTGGCGGTATCTGGAACTCATGGCAAGACTACTACGACGACAATCTTAAGCTGGATACTTGAATATGCAGGGCTAAATCCGGGATTTTTGATTGGTGGTGTAGCCGAAAACTTTGGAATATCAGCGCGTTATACTGAGTCAGAATACTTTGTTATAGAAGCTGACGAATACGATACGGCTTTTTGCGATAAACGCTCAAAATTTGTCCATTATCACCCAAAAACCTTGATTATTAATAATCTTGAGTTCGATCATGCCGATATCTTTCACGATATTGCTGCTATAAGACGTGAATTTCATCATTTATTATGTATTTTGCCAGAGCAGGCAAGGGTGATTTATCCAGAAAATGAGCCAGAAATTGAAAATGTACTCGAAATGGGTTGTTGGACACCGACAGTCACTTTTGGCGGAGTAAGTGCTAACTGGTCAATTGTGCCTCAGGATGTCAATTATCGTCACTTTAAAGTAGAGCATGATGGAGAACTACTAGGTGAAGTAAATTGGCCTCTTATCGGAGAACATAATGCTAATAATGCTTTGGCGGCAATTATAGCGGCAGAGCACGTAGGTGTTTCGGTAGATAAGGCTTGCAAAAGCCTGTCTGAATTTAAATCAGTTAAACGTCGTCTAGAGTGTATTTTCGATTCGAATAATACCCGCATTTATGATGATTTTGCTCATCATCCTACAGCGATAGCTAAAACACTTGAGGCTTTACGCCAGCACGCGGGAGATGCACGCATTATTGCTGTGATGGAACCTCGTTCAAACACTATGCGTATGGGTATTCATGCTGAGACCTTGGCTGCTTCTTTTGAAAAAGCGGATCAAATCTTGCTTTTTCAGGCAGACAATGTGGATTGGGACATTGCGAAACATATGCATGAGTTGGGTGATCGTTGCAAGGTCTTTACCGATATAGAAGCAATGATTAGTTTGATAGCAAAGCAACATCAGCCGGGAGATCAAATTGTGATTATGAGTAATGGTGCATTTGGGGGAATTCACAAAAGACTGATCGACATATTAAACTGATTTATGACTATTCCTTTATTTCTTTTAAATACAGTCATTTTTCCTGAAGGAGAGCTTCAGCTCAGACTGTTTGAGCCTCGATACATTGATATGGTAAGTGAATGCTTACGTAAGGAGTGTGGTTTTGGTATTTGTTTAATACGTGAAGGCGATGAAGCAGATCAGGCAGGTGATTTTTTTTCTATGGGAACCTATGTGAAAATTATCGATTGGGAGCAAATGGATGATGGTTTACTGGGTATCACGGTAGAAGGTGAACAACGTTTCAGAGTAGAGAGTTTTGAAACGCAAAAGGATAATTTATCTGTTGGCGAGATTTCCTGGTTGAATGGTGATGAGGAAGTATTACCTGACTCTTATCAGGAGTTTTCAGATCTGTTAAAAGAAATAGGCAATCGTTATGAATTAGCTTTTGTAAAAGAATCAGAACGATTTAATGAAGCAAATTGGGTCAGCGAGCGTCTGGCAGAGTTGTTACCGTTTGAGATGTCTGCCAAGCAGGAATTATTGGAAATGGATAGTGCTTTATCTCGCTTTGATTATATGCAGAGCTTGTTGGAAAAAATAGATGCAGGTGACCTTGCTTACTCCTAAAAGAGACTATGTACGATGAGACTGTAACTAAAACTGTGTAACTGTCTATCATCACCCCTTTAATTAGGT
>CAYTIZ010000011.1:0-17636 GCA_964437885.1 uncultured Enterobacteriaceae bacterium | reverse complement strand
ATCAACTGACAGAGCATGGGAAATGGTGACGTGGATGGGCAACATTCTCAGAACGGCAATTGTTATTGCATTACCTGCAATAGTTTCTTTATTGATCGTAAATTTATCTTTTGGTGTTATGACACGGTCCGCGCCACAGTTAAATATATTTGCTGTCGGTTTTCCGATAATGATTATTCTTGGCGTGGTCATTATTTTCTTTAATTTAAGTAGCTTTATTCCACACATGATGCAAATGTTTGACGATGGTGCTTTGATGATGCAGAAGATGGTAAGTCCTTAATGTCCAGCGAAGATACCAGTCAGGAACGTACTGAACAGGCGACGCCTAAACGCGTTGATGAAGCGCGCGAGAAAGGCCAGATATCCCGCTCCAAGGAATTGAGTACGATGGCAATTCTGATGTCTAGCGCATTGCTGTTTTTGTTTATGGGACAGCAGTTATCTTCGAGCTTACAGAACTTAATGCGCACTAACTTTAGCATCGAACGAGAAAATATCTTTGATGATTACTTTGTCTTTAATGCTGTTGTTGACTCAGGTAGAGATGTGTTGCTTGATTTTTCACCTTTTCTGATGATGCTGTTTATCATTGCTTTTTTTGCGCCAATGATGGTTGGTGGCTGGTTATTTAGTCCGAAGGCATTGTCATTCAAATGGGATAAATTAAATCCGCTCTCGGGCATAAAACGTTTGTTTAGTGTTAATAGTCTTATGGAACTATTAAAAGCGTTGGCAAAGTTCGTATTAATTGTCGGTACAGCTGTTTTTTTGCTTTGGCATCATGTTTACGATTTATTAAGTGTGGGTCGCAATGGCCTGGAATCGGGTTTGATTGATGCAAGCGGACTTCTTATTGGTAGTTTTTTTGTTATTTGTCTGGCAACAGTATTGATTGCGATAGTTGATGTTCCTTTTCAATTATGGAACCACAGTAAACAATTGAAAATGACCAAACAGCAACTCAAGGATGAAATGAAAGAGACTGAAGGCAAGCCGGAAGTGAAGGCTCAAATTAGAGCCTTACAACAGGAACTGGCAAATCGCAGAATGATGCAAGCGGTACCTGATGCAGACGTCATTATTACAAATCCGACGCATTATGCAGTTGCGTTAAGTTATAAACCAGATGAAATGGCCACACCAAAACTGGTTGCAAAAGGAGCTGATCTTGTTGCTGAACGGATTAGAAATTTAGCCAATGAACATAATGTCATGATCCTTTCTTCGCCCATGTTAGCTCGTGCATTGTATTTTAGTACCAAGATTAATCAGGAAATTCCTGCGGGTTTATATTTAGCCGTGGCACAAGTTTTGGCCTATGTCTTCCAGTTGCGTGAGACGGTCAATATTTTGGGTGCAAAGAAGCCGAAAGCGCCAGTGGACTTGCCTATTCCGGAAGAGTTTCAACATGATTAATATGTACACGACTACATGGATGTGGGAGTTAGGGCAACGCCGGGAGCAGTTGCCGAGGATGTACTGGTCGAAAATTGCTCCTTGCATTTTCGACATTTCCGCTATCCATGGCGGTCGCATGCCGCAGGCGCATCTATATATAGGTGTTATATAAATAATGGCTATGCCAGGAACAATGTCGTTAAAATTATCGGACTGGGGACGAGTAGGTTTAGGTGCGCCATTAATATTAATGGCAATTTTGGCAATGATGGTTATTCCATTGCCTCCCTTTTTGTTAGATATCTTTTTTACATTTAATATCGCTTTGTCTCTAGTTGTCTTATTAGCTGTTATCTACAGTCAAAGACCGTTGGATTTAGCTGTTTTTCCAACGGTAATATTAATCGCAACCTTATTACGTCTTAGTTTAAACGTCGCATCAACACGGGTTGTTCTATTAGACGGGCATACTGGACCTGATGCCGCCGGTAAAGTAATTGAATCGTTTGGTGATTTCGTTGTCGGTGGTAATTACACCGTTGGTTTTGTTGTCTTTACCATTTTGGTAGTGATTAACTTTGTCGTTGTGACGAAAGGTGCTGGACGAATATCGGAAGTTACAGCTCGATTTACTCTCGACGCAATGCCAGGTAAGCAAATGGCAATTGATGCTGATTTGAATTCAGGTTTAATCAATCAGGAAGAAGCGAAACTGAGACGATCCGAAGTCGCACAAGAGGCTGATTTTTATGGCGCGATGGATGGTGCCAGTAAATTTGTTCGGGGTGATGCTATTGCCGGTATTTTGATTTTGTTTATCAATATTCTTGGTGGTTTGGGCATTGGAATTCTGCAACATGATTTGGCCATGGCTGATGCTGCGCGTATTTATACCTTATTAACGATAGGAGACGGGTTGGTTGCCCAGATTCCTTCTCTATTCTTGTCCACCGCCGCTGCCATTATTGTTACGCGTGTTTCTTCTGCATCGGACATGGGGCAACAAATTATGTTTCAGTTATTTCAAAGTCCCAAGACCTTATATATCACAGCGGCTATTCTTGGTTTGATTGGCATCATTCCAGGTATGCCGAATGTTGTTTTTCTTTTATTTGCTGGCATCACAGCCGGCTTTGCTTACTGGATGGCAGAAAACAGAAATAGCGTTGAAGAAGAAGTAGAGTCTATAGAACCTGAGCCTGCTTTGGAGTCTGCAGAAGAAGAACGTGAGCTCGGATGGGATGATGTAGAGAGTATTGATCAAATAGGATTGGAAGTAGGTTACCGATTAATTCCAATGGTCGATCGAAAACAAGGCGGGCAATTATTATCCAGAGTTAAGGGCGTCAGAAAAAAATTGACTCAGGAATTGGGCTTTTTATTACCGGCAGTACATATTCGTGACAATCTGGATCTGGAGCCAAACAGTTATCGTATTGTCATTAAGGATGCCTCGATTGCCAAAGAATCAGTTCAAGTTGATTCAGAACTAGCCATTAATCCGGGCCAAGTTTTTGGCGAATTACCCGGAAATGCGGCAAAAGATCCTGTGTTTGGTCTTGAGGCAATCTGGATAGAACCGGCACAACGCGAACAGGCACAAACTTACGGTTATACCGTTGTTGACCCGAGCACAGTAGTGGCAACGCATATGAGTCAGATATTGCAAGAACACGCGCACGAGCTATTAGGTTACAAGGAAGTTCAGTCTTTGATTGAACGTTATAGTGAGCATTCGCCCAAAGTCATTGATGACATTATTCCTAATATTATCCCTATTAGTGTTGTGCTAAAGGTAATGCAGAATTTGCTACGTGAAAATATTCCAATACGAGATATTCGTACGATTATTGAGACTATTATTGAACATTCTCGAAATACACAATCAACCGATGCGCTAACAGCAGCAGTACGCATTGCGCTTGGTCGACTCATTGTCGAACGAATCAGTAGCGGTGATGGTGGTGAATTACCCGTCATTACATTGGATATGGCACTGGAACAGTTATTGCAGCAGACATTACAGGCAATGTCAGAAGGAACAGGTGCAATCGAACCTGGACTGGCTCAAAGGCTGATTAGCACATTACGGGATGCCTGTGAAAAACAGGAGTTAGCAGGTCAACCTTCAGTATTGCTGGTGGCCGATAATTTGAGAGAGTTACTTGTTCGACTGGTCAGATTCAGCATACCGAGGTTACATATTCTGGCTTTTAGCGAGGTTCCGGAAAACAGGGAAATAAGGATAATAAGTTCGGTCGGTTCAGCATAAGCAAATTATTTAATGATAAAAACAGTTATTTAAATTGAGATAAGAAAACGACGATGAAAATTAAAAAATATTTTGCTTCAGATATGCGTCAGGCACTGGAAATGGCACGCGACGAATATGGATCAGATGTCGTTATACTTTCTAATCGGAAGGTTTCGGGTGGTGTTGAATTAATTGCTGCTGAGGATTATGACGAAGAAATATATAATAAGAGTAGACAAGCCAGACAAACACAAGAGAAATCGGATTCAGTTGAAACAGCACACACGCCCAGTGTAGGAGCATCTTCTGCTCATGATGCTGTATCTGATATCTGGACACGTGATTCAACCATGGATCAGATGCGTGATGAATTAAAATCACTCAGATCAATGCTGGAACAACAGATGTCGGGATTGGCATGGGGTGCGATTGGCAGACAACATCCGTTATGGGCAAATTTAATCCGGCAATTGATTAACCTTGATTTGACACCAAAGCTGGCTCGTCAATTAGTTGAAGAAATCCCTGAAGATTATCAATTTGATCAGGCCTGGCGTACGGTACTGGCACTATTGACTTATAAGGTTCCTCAGTTTCACGACAATATATTGACAGATGGCAATACCGTTATTTTCTTTGGCCCTTCTGGCTCAGGTAAAACCACGACCATAGCCAAAATGGCAACACGATATGCACTTGAATATGGTACGCAGAACATTATGTTGGCAACGACCGATATTTATCGTGTCGGTGCACGAGAACAACTAAGAAGTTACGCAAGAATTTTGGGTGTTCCTCTGCGAACGATAAATAATAGAGAGGATTATCTTGGTTTATTCGATGATGCTACCAGTGAAAAACTAATATTGGTTGATACGGCTGGTTTAAGTATTAAAGATTCGAAATATCAGGAGCAACTTGGCTTACTAGAATCAACGGATCAGAAAACAATGAACTGTTTAATTTTGCCAACAACAGAACATTACAATGGCTTATCTCAACTCATTGATACCTATCAAACATTTAATCCTGACTTTTGTATCCCAACAAAACTTGATGAAGCGATATCGTTAGGTGGGCTTTTATCTGTCGCAATCGAAAAATCATTGCCGTTTGCTTCTATTTGTGATGGACAGAGAGTACCGGAGGACATGCATAAAATGAAACCTTATGAACTTGTTTCAAGAGTGGTTAGTCGAGCACACCAGAATCAAATTAAATTTGATGAAGAACATGTGGAACAAACTGTAGGACATTATGAGTTTGAAAATGGATTTAAACATTAGGCAAATGGACATGTATTTAAATAATAAACACATGACCCGAGTAATTGCTGTTACCAGCGGTAAAGGCGGAGTTGGTAAAACAAATATTTCAATCAATCTTGCTATGGCTCTGGCTGACAGAGACAAATCAGTCACTTTGATGGATGCAGATCTTGGATTAGCAAATATTGATGTTTTGTTAAATTTAAGACCATTACGAAACCTTTCGCATGTAATTGAGGGCGATTGCGAATTAAAAGATATTTTGATTGATGGACCAAACAATATTCGCATTATTCCAGCTTCATCAGGTATCAAGATGATGAATCAATTAACACCGGCACAAAACACCGGGTTAATCCATGCTTTTGATGAGCTGAGTGATAGCATAGATTTCCTGATTGTTGATACATCGGGCGGATTATCCGATAGTGTTGTTCGCTTTTGTAGTGCTGCACAGGAAATTTTAGTGGTTGTCTGTAATGATCCTGCTTCGATAGCAGATTCGTATGCCTTGATAAAAACAATGCATCGCGATTACAAAATTCAACGTTTCCAGATTGTAGTAAATAAAGTACAAACTGAGGCTGAAGGTCGCGATTTATTTGAAAGATTACGTTCTGTTAGCGAGCAATTTCTCGATGTTGTTCTCAGTTTGAGGGTGATTATTCCGCAGGATGACAATATCTTGCGTGCTGTACGCCAGCGTCGCGCCTTTTATTTGTCATATCCAGATTCAAAAGCAATAAAATCATTCAAGGAATTAGCTGCAGCTGTCGATAACCAGAATAGGACTGCTAGAGCGAGCGGGCGTTTGACGTTTTTTGCCGAACAAATGATTGGGCTACAGGATTCAGCACCATCGAGGGCGATGTCATGAATAACGGCCTGGCAGTCTACACAGACACGGCCGGTGTTAGCGCGACGACGCAGGATGAATTAGTCGAAGTACATGCTTCATTGGTCAAGCGCATTGCTTATCATTTGATTAGCAGATTGCCTTCATGTGTACTGGTGGATGATTTAATACAGGCGGGAATGATTGGATTGTTAGAAGCCGGGCGAAATTATGATGCGACACAAGGCGCAAGCTTTGAAACTTATGCCGGTATCCGTATTCGAGGTTCGATGCTGGATGAAATAAGAAAAGGTGACTGGACACCGAGATCATTGCACAGAAAAGTCAGGGAAATTTCCAGAGCAATGCGAGAAATTGAATATGAACAAGGTCGAGATGCACGAGATAATGAGGTGGCTGAAAGACTGGATATGACACTAGAGGAATATCATGGTGTGTTACAGGATGCGAGTAGTCACCAAATAGTAAGCTTTGAAGATATTCCAGCCAAAGATGCATCAGTTGTAGATGGTTTAAGTGCCAAGATTACGGGACCATTGGATAAGCTGCAGGAAGATAATTTGAAAGAGACGCTTGCTAAAGTGATCTCCGGCTTACCGGAAAGAGAGCGTTTGGTGATGTCACTTTATTACGATGAAGAATTGAATTTAAGAGAAACAGGAGAAGTGTTGGGTGTTAGTGAATCACGAGTTTGCCAAATTCATTCTCAGGCTCTGATTAGATTAAAAGCAAAGGCACAACGAATGTTTAGTGAAGAATAAGTAATGAATCATTTTGACAATATCAAAACTGAATTGAAAGAATGGAATTTGAAAATGATGGAGGTCAGCCATGGATAAAAATATGAAGATACTGATAGTAGATGATTTTTCTACTATGAGACGAATCATAAAAAATCTCTTACGCGATTTGGGGTTTACTAATACCAGTGAAGCTGATGATGGTTTGACAGCACTTCCCATGTTGCAGGGAGGCAAATATGATTTTCTGGTGACCGATTGGAATATGCCTGGTATGCAAGGCATTGATTTATTGAAAGCAGTTCGTGCTGATAGCGAACTTGCATCACTTCCGGTTTTAATGGTGACTGCTGAATCAAAGAAAGATCAAATTATTGCAGCAGCGCAAGCAGGTGTAAATGGTTATGTGGTCAAGCCTTTCACCGCAGTGACATTAAAGGAAAAGATAGACAAAATATTTGAACGTATTGAAGCCGCTTAGAAGGGGAATATATATGAGTACTGATGCCGCAGAAATACAACAACCCATTGATATACGACTTTCTTTAGCAAAGTCATTGGTCACTAGTCTTGAACAGGGAAATATCACAGAAGTGGATCAATTGATTAGTGATCTTTCGAACCAGCATGAATCCGTGTTGTTTCAGGAAGTTGGTAAATTAACTCGCCAGCTACATGATTCTATTACTTGCTTTAGTGAGGATGCTCGTTATTCCGACCTTACTGGTAAGCGCATGCCTGATGCCAGAGAGAGATTGAGTTTTGTTATCGACAAAACAGAGGAAGCAGCGCATCGAACTTTGAACGCTGTTGAAGAGGCGTTGCCTATTGCACATGATCTGGAAGAGAACGGTAGTAAGATGCGTCAAGATTGGGAAAAATTTATTCGTCGAGAAATGGATGCTGAAGAATTCAGACAAATGAGTAAGCGTATAGCCATTTTTCTGGAGTCAGTAGAGGCGGATGCAAAACATTTAAACAAAGGACTTTCAGATGTAATGATGGCTCAGGATTTTCAGGATATCACTGGTCAGATTATTCGACAGGTTATCAACTTAGTACAGGAGTTGGAAGAAGGCTTGGTGACGGTGATTAAAAATTCGGGTCAAGCAATAAAAGCTAAGGAAGAAAATAGTAAGGATACTGTTGCTGAAGGTCCACAAGTAAACCAGGAAGATAATCCTGATGTGATGTCAGGTCAGGATGATGTTGATGATTTGTTATCGAGTCTTGGATTCTAAAACAGAATTCATAATGAGTAATACCATGGAGTTTAGGAATTAGGTCAATGGCGATAGATTTAAATGATGAAATAATGCAAGACTTTCTGCTCGAAGCAGGAGAGATTCTTGAATTATTAAATGAGCAATTGGTAGAGCTGGAATCAAATGCTGAAGACAGTGATTTACTCAATGCTGTTTTTAGAAGTTTTCATACAATCAAAGGTGGTGCAGGGTTTCTTGCTATTAATCCTTTGATTGATATTTGTCATATCGCTGAAAATGTATTTGATTTGTTACGCCAGGGAAAGCGTTCAGTAGATGCAGAGCTAATGGATGTGGTTCTTGAAGTGGTTGATGTTGTCAATACTATGTTTCAGGATATTAATCAGGCGCAGGATCCTACGCCTGCAGAAAGCCAACTTATAGAACGTCTAAAAGTATTATCTGTTCCTGAATCAGAAGTTGCCCCTGCAGAAAATGATTCTGTTCAGTCAGAACCTGAGGCTACGATTGAAGATAAAAATGAAGCAGAAACGGCACAAGCGGAAGTGATTTCTAATAATGAATCCTCGGAAGAAGTGCAGACAGAAACGGGTTCTATCGATGAAATAACAGACGACGAATTTGAAGATTTGCTAGATCAGTTACATGGTAAAGGAGCACATGGAGGCGCTCCTGAATCCGTGCCTAATAATAGTGATGCTGTTGTTGAAGCTAAACAAGAGCCTGAATCAACAGCCCCAAGTTCATCAAGCGATATTACTGATGATGAGTTTGAAAATTTGCTTGATGAATTACAGAAAAATAAACAAGGTGCGTTTAAAGAAAAAGAAACTGTATCAGCAGAACTAAAAGTAGAGTCGGTTCAGACTGCAAAACCGGTAGATAAGCCCGTTGTAGCAGCCAAACAAGCACCTAAAGCAGAAACTACCGTGCGAGTTGAAACAAGTACACTCGATAAGATTATGAACATGGTAGGTGAACTTGTTCTTGTTCGTAATCGTCTAGTCACTCTTGAATCTGAAATTGGTCATGATGAGATGAGTAAAACAGTCAGTAATCTGGATGTGGTGACTGCTGATTTGCAAACATCGGTAATGAAAACACGAATGCAACCAATCAAAAAAGTGTTTGGTCGTTTCCCCAGAGTCGTTCGTGATTTGGCACGTAGTTTAGAGAAAGATATTGTCCTGAAGATGATTGGTGAAGATACCGATCTGGATAAAAATCTGGTTGAAGCTTTGGCTGATCCATTAGTTCATTTAGTTCGGAATTCAGTCGATCATGGTATAGAAATGCCGGATGACCGTGAAGCAGCGGGTAAACCAAGACAAGGAACAGTCACCTTGTCCGCCAAACAAGAAGGCGAACATATATTGTTAACTATTGCTGATGATGGTGCTGGTATTGATGCGGCTGGATTAAGCAAGAATGTTATTGAAAAAGGTTTAATGGATGAGGATTCAATTTCCAGGCTGAATGATAAAGAAATTTACAACCTGATCTTTTTGCCTGGCTTTTCTATTAAGAAAGAAATTTCAGATATCTCTGGCCGTGGTGTTGGTATGGACGTGGTTAAAACACGGATTAATCAATTGAATGGCATGATTGAAATTGATTCAGTACCCGGTAAAGGTACAACGATGATTATCAAAGTTCCATTAACATTGGCAATAATGCCTACGTTAATGGTGAAGTTAGGTGAACGAGAACAAACTTTTGCTCTGCCTCTAGTTAATGTTAGTGAAATTCTTGAGATGGATATGGATAACATCAATATCGTCAATGGTCACAAGGTTATTATTGTAAGAGGCAAGCCCGTTCCTCTGATTTATTTAAGTAACTGTTTAACGAGCAGCATGGGGAGTCACGAAGGTGGAATGGCACATGTTGTTATTGTCTCTGTTGGTACAAATCATGTTGGTTTATTGGTTGATAAACTGGTTGGGCGCGAAGAAGTTGTTATAAAACCATTAGGCGCATTATTACAAGGAACAACAGGATTGGCTGGTGCGACTATCACAGGAAATGGAAATATTGCTCTTATCATTGACTTACCCAGTCTTATTCAGTCTGGCGTGAGTGGTTTTTAGAAATAAGGAAAATGAAATGGATGTTAACCCATTTAAGTTTAGGTGGATGAGGATGATGGTGGCTTACTATGGTTAAAGTGCTTGTTGTTGATGACTCCAGTTTTTTTCGTCGTCGTATCACTGACTTTCTTTCTTCTGATCCAAACATAGAAGTCATCGCTCAGGCTGTTGATGGACTGGATGCGGTTGAAAAAACTAATCAACTTAACCCTGATGTTATTACCATGGATATTGAGATGCCACGGCTTGATGGTATCAGTGCAGTAAAAAAAATCCGTGAAACAAAATCTACACCCATCTTAATGTTTTCTTCTTTAACCCATGATGGTGCAAAGGCAACATTTTCAGCATTAGATGCCGGAGCATCTGATTTCTTACCAAAGAAATTTGAAGAAATTGCGACTGAAAAATCAGACGTAATAAAAACACTGTGTGATCGGGTTAAATCATTGGCAAGAAAAAAAAGCGATATTGGCACAGCAAAAATAAAAATACCGGAATCATTAAAACGCACGTCATTGGCAAGTTCAAAAGGGTATCAACTCGCTGTTATTGGCGCATCAACTGGTGGGCCAGTTGCGGTTGAGAAAGTATTAAAAACTTTACCTGCCAATTATTCACTTCCAATTTTGTTGATTCAACATATGCCAGCCAGTTTTACCGGTGCTTTTGCTGAGCGGCTGGATAAAATTTGCGCAATCAGTGTGAAAGAAGCCGAAGATGGAGATCAATTGCAAGCGGCTACTGCCTATATTGCACCAGGTGGCAGGCAGATGTGTTTAAAAAAGAATGGTCGTGGCAACATAATAAGTATTGAAGATGAACCTGCTGCAACAACATACAAACCAAGTGTTGATATTACCTTTAATTCAATTGCTGAAGCTTATCGTGGCAGGGTATTGGCTATCGTTCTAACAGGAATGGGAAGTGATGGTTGTAATGGCGCAAGGATGTTACGGGAAAAAGGAGCCACAGTTTGGGCGCAGGATGAAGCATCATGTGTTGTTTATGGTATGCCGATGGCAGTAGTAAAAGAAAATCTGGCAGACAAAGTAATGTCTGTTGATGATATAGGGATGTCTCTTGCGCGACACTGACCCACATGTTGCACGAGTTGATAAGCCCTTACTGATCCTCGGCAAATGCTCCCGGCTTCGTTCTCGGTCTCCGTTCCTGACACGACTCTACCGATTCCTTCCCTGGAATCGTACCTTCTCCATTCATGGAGTCGTGGCACGTTATGCGCGTACATACTCCCTTCACCAGAGCTACGGCTATGGTTGCGGTCGTGAGCACACGCATAACATACCAGTTCTGCGTGATTACGTGCAAGGATGCACTTATGCCGCGAAGACACAAGCGCAAGGACGCGCGCAGGTAGAGCAACACAGGAGCAGTTGCCGAGGAGTCATTAGCGGCCATCTTATTAACTCATGAAACATGCGGGTTAAAAGCGGATGGATATATTAAGCATTATCGGCATTATCGTTGGTGTAGGTGCAATACTATTTGGCCAATATCTTGATGGTGGACATGTAGCAACTCTCATAAACGGTCCGGCATTAATTATTGTATTAGGTGGTTCGCTTGGTGCAATTATGTTGCAGTCACCCTTATCTGTATTTGTACATGCCATGAGATTATTTTCGTGGGTATTCAAGCCTCCACAATTACCACTGGACGAATCAATACAACGCATAGTTCGTTGGAGTGATGTCGCACGTCGCGAAGGTTTATTAGGTCTGGAGAACTTAATAAATGATGAGCCTGATCTTTTTATTCGTAGAGGGATGCAAATGCTGGTTGATGGACATGAGCCAGAATCCATCAGGCTTAATATGGAAATTGATATGATTAGTAAAGAAAGATTTGATATTCAGGCAGCCAAGGTATTTGAAGGTATGGGTGCTTATGCGCCGACCATTGGCATTATCGGGGCGGTGCTAGGGCTAATTCACGTTATGGGGAATTTAGCTGATCCGTCTCAGTTGGGAAGTGGCATAGCTGTTGCATTTGTAGCTACTGTATATGGGGTTGCTATGGCAAATCTCCTGTTTATTCCGATAGGAAACAAGATAAAAAGTGTTATACAAGAAGAAAGTCAATTTAGAGAAATGCTTATTGAGGGCATTGTCAGTATTGCCGAGGGCGATAATCCTCGTATTATTGAGTCTCGCCTATACGGCTTCATTAATTAGGTATTTACCCTCAAATGCGTCGTGAGCGTCGCCGAGATTGTGTGCGTGGCAAAGATTGTTCCCAACAATCTTATTACATTTCCTCCGTCCATGGAGGTCGATGCACATATGCCGCAGGGGCACAAGCGCAAGGACGCACGCAGCTAGAGCAACGCTGGAGCAGTTGCCGAGGAGTCGAGAGCGGCCATCTCAACAATGGGCGCAACATGTGGGTTAGGTGGTTTTATTATGCGGCGTGATCGTCATCGTCATGATAACGATGAGGCCAATCATGACCGTTGGCTGATATCTTATGCCGACTTTATTACATTAATGTTTGCTTTCTTTGTCGTCATGTATTCCATCTCTTCTGTTAGTGAAGGTAAATATCGAGTTTTATCGGATACTTTGTCGCAGGTATTTGAGGGAACACGAACTGATGTATCCCTTACTCCAACTCCTATAGATTTACCAATCGAACAGAAATTTCCGTATGAACAAGTCGAAGGGACTGTTAAATCAGAACATGTAGGAGGTGATATAGATGATGCAGCTGTAGGGCATGGCGATCAAACGGAAGAGAATTCCGAGGTATTAATAGAACAGGATCGAATCAGAAAAAGTCTGGGTGAAATTGCCGATGATATTCGTTATGAACTGTTTCCACTTATAGAAGAACAACTCATTAGTGTTAGTAATACAGATAAGGCGATCGAAGTTGAGATTAAGAGCCAGTTATTATTTTCAAGTGGAGACGCGCGTCTGGAATCTAAAGCAATTCCTTTGCTTTCAAATTTAGCGACGATATTTTCAACATTTAATAATCCTGTACAGGTTGAAGGCTTTACTGATGACCAACCGATTAAAACAACAAAGTTTCCTTCAAACTGGGAATTGTCTGCTGCCAGAGCTGCCAGTGTAGTGCATTTATTAATGCGTAGAGGCATAGAACCTGCACGTATGTCTGCAACTGGTTATGCTGAATTTCGACCTATAGCAGATAACTCAAGCAAAGAAGGGCGGCAAAAAAACCGGCGCGTCATGATCATTATTCCGACAGTACCGGATGAAAGAGAAACACTAGAAGCAAACTAATAAAGGTGAGTAAAAAATGAATGTCTGGACAATAGCAAATCAAAAAGGCGGGGTAGGTAAAACTACTACGGCAGTGACGCTTGCAGGATTGTTGGCACAAAAAGGCTATAAAATTTTATTGATTGACATGGATCCACATGGATCTATGACCAGTTATTTTTCATTTGACCCGGATACAATCGAAGAAAGTGTTTATTCATTATTTCAGAAAAAAATAAGTGCCAAAAGGACACCGTTAGCATCGATGCTTTGTCGGACTGGAATAGATGATATTGATTTATTGCCGGCATCGACATCATTGGTGGCGTTGGATAGACAAGCTAGCATGACAAAAGGAATGGGCTTGATTATCAAAGATGCGATACAGCCTTATGCTCATCATTACGATTATGTTTTGATTGATTGCCCACCTACGCTGGGAATATCAATGATTAATGCACTAGCCGCATGTGAAAAATTAATTATTCCGGTACAAACTGAATTTTTGGCGATCAAAGGCCTTGAACGTATGTTGAATACCTTAAAAATGCTTTCCAGATCAGGTAAGCAAAGCCTTGAATATTTTGTTGTGCCAACGATGTTCGATCGTCGCACCCGCGCATCAATGGAGAGTCTGGATAAATTGAAAAAAGAACATCACCATTGCTTATGGCAGGGACATATTCCGGTGGATACAAAATTTAGAGATGCAAGTAGCATGAGGAAACCCGCTTCACATCTATACTCGGAATCACATGGCGTAAAAGCTTATCGAGCATTGCTTGAATTTTTATTAGCAGATCCAGTAGCAACGATGGACGAGTTTTCACAAACGGCATAATTGAAATGGATATCGATAAAACACGACATGAGACAAACTCGGATCTTACTTTATATATGGAAGAACTTTTAAATCCAGATGAATCAGAAGTCGAAACACAATATGAAGTAAATCTGAACCTTGGTTTATATATAGAAGGACTTTTAAATCCAGATGATACAGAAGTCAAAACAGAATTAAAAAATGAAGTTGACGTTGAAATTAAAGAGTTAAATGATGTTGTTTCTGAAATTAAAGTTAGTACTCCTGAAACGGAAGAAAATATTGGGGAACAATCACAAATACCATCATGGGGTAAAAAACCTTTTGAATGTTTGCTAGTTAAATCAGCAGGAATAAATTTAATGGTTCCGACTATGCCAGTTTCTTACATTGAACGAATTAATAATAAAAAGATAATTCGCTTACCTTCGGATATCGAAGCCTTTCGAGGTATGGCCACCTTGAGAGAACGTTCTGTTGCTATCATTGATTTATTTAGTCTGATTTCCGAGAATACCTCTGTTAACAATCAACAGGCTATGCAAGCTGATACAGATTATGTCGAACATGCCCTGGTTATGGAAAATGGTGATTATGCTCTGGCTTGTGATGATGTCTGTAAGATTGTAATGCTAAGTACGAAGAGTGTTCGTTGGAATAAAGGTTGTTTTAACAACCCGATATTTGCTGGCATTGTTCCTGAATATCTCTGTCCCATAGTTAATATTGAGAATATACAACAGCAAGTATCAGAGATGTCTTTCGTGCGGTTATTAGATAGTAATTTAGCCACAGACGACTGCATGGACGCAAGAGGTAGAGTCGTGTCGGGCACAACGACCGAGATCACAGAGAACAGCATTTAATACAATAAAAGTATGATATATAAAAGAAACAGGGGGAAACTTCATTTAGCTTATTTATTTTCCCATCTTTTAAATACTTTAACTTCCAATATTTTTCTCTGTGACCTCTGTGACCTCTGTGGCATATTTATTTTGTGCGTCAAATCCTTATGGAAATCTTAGCTTAATTACTAATTTTAGAGTTAAATCAGGATGGGTTGAAATCCAGTCGTACATTATTGCGAACTGGATTCAGGAATTTAATGTGACACAGATCAGCTGTTTGCTCGATCACTTCAAAAATCACTTCACCTTCTTCTGAGGAAGAACTTATCGAGTATTCGCTTTCAGCAGGGTGGAAAAATTTAATTTCGATATCACGATAGCTTTTATCTGTTACGGATGTGATATTTCGACAGTCCAGGATTGAAACTGAATTTGATAATTGCAGAATGACAAATGTATTTTTATTTTTTCCATAGCCAGGTTGAGAATGTATAACAATCTCACTTTCACCATTGATATGCACATCTTTTACGAAAGACAGGATGGTGTTTTCTCCATCAAGCTCAATTGAATATTCTTTTGGTTTGTAGAAAATCAGTTTTGCACCAATAAATACTAGTACCGATGCAATAAGAGAAAAAATACAGGCAAAGAAAAAGGCGAATAATGTAAAAGCGCTAATAGTGACCAAAAAAGAAACACTTGCCGCAGCAATCAATGTATTTTTATCACCTACCCAATCAGTAATATATTGCAGCGCACCCTGTATGGACATGCCAGGTCGATAAATTCGTGCACAGGCATCCTTGATTTTTTCTGAATATTTTTTGGCTATATCAAGACCTGAGTTATTAGCTGTTGCCATATCTTTTCCTTATTGAGCTTCCAATCCTACCTTACTGGCTCGAATAGTGCATTTATTAGCTAACATGTTGAAAAACAAACAGATTAAGCATGTTGTCAATTTGCTTTTCTTAATGATAATTATTAAATATGGCATGGCTAATGCAAGTACCAGTGCAAACACGGTATTTAGGCGGAATTTTGACAGTGAACAAATATACGGCAAGGGGTAAATAGTAATGAGTGCGACAATGAGCAGTCAGAGTAACACCGTTAGCAATGAAGTAATTCAATGGGTTACATTTAAATTAGATGAAGAAATCTATGGTATTAATGTGATGCAGGTTCAGGAGGTATTACGTTTACCTGAAATTGCCCCTGTTCCAGGAGCTCCGGTTTATGTAATGGGTATTATAAATTTGCGTGGTAATGTTGTTACCGTTATCGATACCCGAAATCGTTTCGGTTTGCCTCAGAAAGAACCTGATGATTCGACCCGAATTATTATTACTGAAGTTAATAACCAGGTGATTGGTATGCTGGTTGATGCTGTTGCAGAAGTAGTCAATTTGAAGGAATCCGAGATTGAAACGACTCCAAATCTGGGTGAAGACAATGAAAGCTCTAAATACATCCAGGGTGTACATAGTCGAGATGAAGAAATATTAATACTGATTGATGTTGATAAAATGCTTTCAGAAGATGAGTTGGATGCGGTGGGTGGATTTTAAAAATCCATGTAGATAAATGTCTGATATAGGCAAAATAAAATCACCTATCCAAACAATTCCGATACGGCCAGTGAATAAAGATCCTGCCAAAAAGGAACAAGCTAAAAAAAAGAAAGGTAAAGGTTTACCGGAGCAGGAAAAGAGAAGTTCTGAAGTACATGTGAGCGAATATATATAAGAAATGACAGGGCTACTTAGGAAGAGCGGCTTGGATACAACCCAGGAGGTAGTGTCTATGTCATGAGGTACATCAGGGATGATGTACCTCACCTATTACTGAGTAATATTAAAAGGCGTAATAAGATGAATTTTACACATATCGAACTGCTCTATAATTTGTTGCCGCTGTTTTTGTGTGTTGTTGTAACGGTGTTGATGATCTCGACAATAAGTCTGCGTAAGCAAACACATAATCAACACCGACAAATAAACCAGTTAAATGGAGAATTGAACGCCTTACTTTCCTGTAGTAGAGGAATTTCCGAACGACTACATTCACACCAACATCAGTTCCAAAATATTGCTGAACGTCAGGATAAACTGGAAGTCGTCGCTGAACCGGAACATTCTGGTTACAAGCAGGCTATCGCTTTATTTAATCGTGGTGCATCAGAAGACGAAATGTTATCAACCTGCGATTTAAGTCGCGGTGAAATAAATCTGATAACACACCTGCAAAAGGCCAAATCAAAAAATCAATCTCAAACGCATTAAGTACTCGCGCTATAGCTATATATTGCATCAATAAGGTTTATTCTTTAATCTTCGCATCCGTCTGATAGACGAATAACGGAGAGGTGGCCGAGTGGCTGAAGGCGCACGCCTGGAAAGTGTGTATACGTTTATCGCGTATCGAGGGTTCGAATCCCTCTCTCTCCGCCAATAAATAAAAAGACCAGCTATAAGCTGGTTTTTTTATTTATTAAGTGAAAAGAATTCGAAGCTGAGAAGAAGAGTTATGAATCCCAATGCACACGACCCCAAGGATGGGGGAGGTAGAGTGAAGCAGGAGCTAGAACCGAGGATGTGCTGGTGCCGCGAAGTCCAAGGATGGGCGAGAGCGGCCTCTCTCTCCGCCATTTTATCACTGATCTTTCGGCTCCTATGTGTTGTCCAGCAAAAACATTGCTTAGGTTGATTTTGCGATTATCCATATAAATTCTTCCACTATGTTACCGATTACTATTTGAAGCTGTAGTGAGCAATCAGCCAAATCGCAACCAAATTGATTTAAATCAATTTAAAACATAATCATCTAATTATATTGATCCGCAGAGGTTTATGCGTTTGTCATTGGCCTGA
>CAYTIZ010000010.1:10325-18587 GCA_964437885.1 uncultured Enterobacteriaceae bacterium | reverse complement strand
TTAATCAAGGCAGTGAAATCCTGTTCCTAAATCTGGTTTTTCTACAGCCTCGTTATGGGTAAAAATAAATAAACGATGCTTCAGTTTAGGTGTACAGCTAAGGTTCAGAAGGAGTTAGGGTTAAAACCTAAAGACATGGATGATATAAAAGAACCAGATACTACTCTTGGTAACTGGTATGTAAATATTTCTACTATAGACAGAAGAAAGACATTTTTATTTGTAAATGAAAGAACGCTATTATCCTTCATACTATATGGTATAAAAAAATCAAATATCGAAAATATGCACGAGATATTTTTAAAAGCATTGAACCAATTACTTTTCATGGAAGGCGTAGATTACCCAGTTATCGATAAATTAAACAATGAGTACTTGGATCTTAAATACACAAAAACAAATAGCAAGAAAGTGCTAGGTAATATGAATGACTTAATGTCTTTATATAAGCACATAATTTATATGGGCGGTGGTTTAAAATATTGTGATTTAACTAGTATTATTCATCAAATAAATACTACGCCTCAAAAAAATATCGGGTGGGGCTATTCAATAGATTTAGCAAAAGAGTTACTGCAGTGCAATCAAAACACATAACAAGCCAATTAACGGCGACCGAAAAAATCGCATCGCGTTATTTTAAACGTTACCCTTGTTCCAATAAATTCCTGAGATCGATCACTGCGGCATTTGCACTGGAGATATAAGACGCCATCACCAGTGAATGATTTGCCATGAAACCAAAACCCGTTCCATTCAATATCATTGGACTCCAAACCGTATCTTGAGTCGCTTCCAGTTCTCTAATAATTTGTCGCAAACTAACCACGGCATTTTTCTTTTGTAAAACATCATGTAAGTCATATTCAATCGCATGCATAAAATGAATTAGCGCCCAACATGCGCCCCGTGCTTCATAAAAATTATCATCAATTTCCAGCCACGGCGTTTTTACTTCTACCAGATCTGCTTTAACTGTCGATTGGGTTGCTTCAGCGTCTCCTTCCAAATCAGTATTAACTCTTGCTTGTCCAACACTGGCACTTAAACGCTGCGACAAGCTACCTAATCGTTTTTCAACAATGGCTAACCAATCTCGTAAATTATCCGCACGCGCAAAAAACTGTGCATCCTGCTCATTGGGGTCAGACAAACGGTTTAAATATTTATTAAGTGCATTAATTCCCTTCTGATACTCTCGTTCTGTTGCGGGCAACATCCATGATTCTGAATTGAAATGAAATTGTGGATCAGCTGTCATTAGATCTTTGTCTTCAATCGATTGTGTTTGTGATCGACTAAAGTCATTTCGCATAGCACGTGCTAAATCTCTAACTTGAGTTAACACACCGAACTCCCATGACGGAATATTATCCATGAAGATACTGGGAGGCATAATGTCATTACTAAGATAGCCGCCTCGTTTGTTTAGTAATGTTTCTGTGACTTCAATTATCGTTGCTGTGGTAACGTAGCCGGTAACAAATTCAGCGCTTCCTTTATTTCGATATTGGCTTTGTTTTTGAACATCAAAGGTATCTGGCTCTGAATCCCAATAGAACATCAAAACCAACATAAAAATAATAATAAACAAAACAACTGCAGCAACTGACTTGGCGAGGGATTTATTTTCTTCTAGAATATTCATACTGTTCCTTGTTCTTTAATATTACTATATTAGGACAAACTTGGATAAATCAAGCCCATATTAAGCCGATGATTATTGAACTATAAAGTATTTTGAATTCCCGAGAATTTGCTTTTATTGCCTGCATGGCATTCTACTTTCCCGTTATTGCTGATGAGCTTACAACGGCGACAACTGCCTATGAACAAGGCAACTTTCAAACTGCATATAAACAATTTACACAGCTCGCACTTCAAAATAACACTGAAGCACAATATAACCTGGCATTTATGTATTTTGGTGGTGACGGTATTCCACAGGATGATGTAAAAGCAGCGTTCTGGTTTGAACAAGCAGCAAAATTAGCTCATGCAGGAGCACAGGATACATTAGCTTATCTGTATTTACATGGTCGTGGTCTCAATGCTGACCGAGTTCAAGCCTATGCCTGGTATAGCGTTGCGGCTGAAAATGGCATCTTTTTGGCTAAAAACATCAGTGAAAACCTTAAAAAACAGATGGGCATTGATGAACGTATTCAGGCCGACCTTCTAAGTAACCAATATATAAAGGAATATAAGAAAAATAATTAGTAAAAAATTTTGTAATGCTGCCGATATAGTTCATATACAACTGATTTTTAGGAAAACTGATATGGAACTATCTAAATACATTACATTTATTTCTTTATTGCTCATTGGCACACAAAGTACCGCCTTAAGCCTGGCTGAAATCAATCAACCGATTGAACAGGGGATATATGATAGTAGAAGCTGTAACGACTTGTACATGCAGGCATCAGTACTTGAAAAAGAATCTTTTTCTTACAAAACAGGCTTTGGAACAAGAACTCAAGTTGCCAGTATTGTCACCACAATATTTGCCCCTGCAGTTTATTACTTAGGTTTTAGCGCCTTTCAGGACTACAAAAACGGAATTAATTCTAAAGCGGCATTTGTCGAAATTGAAGAGATTCGCTTTCGAATGGCTGAAAAGCGTTGTTTCGCAAAATAATTATTCGCCTTACAAATTAGCAACCCAGTAAATTAGTGAATATTTAATTGATTATTCACTATTAAGCCATTATTCTTCTCAGCATGAAAAATGCTGCAATAACTATCGATAAACAGGATGCCGCTCAAATCATTCTTGAAGCAGCAGTAAATCGCTTTAGTGAATACGGCTACAACAAGACAACGATGATCGAAATCGCCGAAGATACAGGTATGTCGGCGGCTAATATTTATCGTTATTTCAAAAATAAAGAAGAAATCGCTGCTGCATGTGCCAAAAACTGTATGTGTGAGCGTACCGATATTCTTAAATCTGTTATTCGAGGTGCCAATTTAACTGCAACAGAAAAACTTGAAAAATACATATTTTCAACACTTTATGTTTCTCAGGAAAGGGCCTTGGAAAATAGAAAGATAGATGAAATTATTGCTGAGATAACAAAAAATAGACCCAACTTGGTGCATGAGAAAATAAATAATGAGAATGCATTAATAATGGAAATACTTTCACATGGTAACCAAACAGGCGAATTTAACGTTGATAACGTTTCTGAAACAGCCTCAGCAATTCATTCAATGTTAGTGCTCTTCGATGTCCCCTTATTTATGCACCTTTTCACAAAAGAGGAATTCGAGAAAAAAGCCGAGTCTGTCATCAAATTATTAATCTCTGGGCTAAGTAATAAGCAATAAAAAAAATTACCTATTTACTGAATATTTTATGAAATATTCAGTATTTACATATGAAAATCAGGATATAAAAATGAATTGGCTAGAAACTAACTACCCAAGATGGGTACTTCGAAATCGTTGGTTTATTATCTTTTTCTGCCTCTTATTTGTCGCACTCGCTGCAAGTGGTGGACGTCTTATTAGTTTCACGGCCGATTACCGTGTTTTCTTCAGCGAAGATAATCCTCAACTAATTGCATTTGAAGCGCTGGAAAATACCTATGTAAAAAATGACAACATTTTATTTGTTCTTGCTCCCGATAATGGCAACGTTTTTTCCCGTGAAATGTTATCGGTTATTGAAGAAATCACAGAAAAAGCATGGCAAATACCCTATTCGAACCGAGTCGACTCGATCACTAATTTTCAATATACCGAGGCAGAAGAAGATGATCTCATCGTTAGAGATCTGATAAGCAACGCAGCTTTATTTTCTGATGAAGAACTAAATAAAGTTCGGGACATCGCTATTAATGAACCTCTCCTTGTCACTCGACTAATATCGAATAGAGCACATGTCACCGGTATTAATGTCACCATGCAAATGCCACAAATTGATGAAGCCAAAGAAACACCTGAAGTTGTTAATTTTGTAAGAAGCCTGGCTGATGAGATTCGTGCAACACATCCAGAAGTCAAAGTTTATCTTACCGGAATGATTATGATGGATAATTCATTCGCGGAATCATCCAAGAAAGACATGGCATCATTGGTGCCTATTAGTTTTGCAGTAATGTTATTACTAATCGCATTATTAGTTGGCAGCTTTACCGGAACATTTGTAACCTTATTAGTCATACTGTTTTCAATCATGTCGGCAATGGGCATCGGTGCCTATTTTGGTATGCCCTTATCCCCACCTTCAGCATCCGCACCCACCATTATTTTAACGGTAGCTATTGCAAACTGTGTTCATATTCTGGTTACTTTCATACATGAAATGCGGCATGGCATGAATAAGGATGATGCCCTTAAAGAAAGTTTGAGACTTAATTTACAACCTGTATTCCTGGCAAGCGTGACGACGGCTATCGGATTTCTCACCATGAACTTTTCTGATGTCCCTCCGTTCAGACACCTCGGAAATTTTGTGTCCGTTGGCGTGCTCGTTTCTTTTATCTTATCAGTCTCCTTACTTCCCGCCATAATTTCACTCTTACCCGTTAAGATTAAAGAGAGAAAAGAAGATGATACCCGGTTTATGACCAGCTTTGCGGATTTTGTGGTTAATAAACGAACACCTATATTTTGGGGTATGGCTGGTATTATTTTATTATTAATCTCTGCCCTGCCTCGCAATGAACTTAACGATATTTTTGTTCATTATTTTGATGAGTCGGTTACATTCAGAACAGATTCTGATTTTACGACAGCGAACCTTACCGGTTTATACAATGTTGAGTATTCATTAGAAGCGGCTGAAGCAGGCGGAATTAGTGAGCCTGAATTCCTGCGAGAAATAGAAAATTTTGCCAACTGGTATAGAGAGCAACCCGAAACACTGCATGTCAATATTCTTACTGATATTACAAAACGGCTTAACAAAAACATGCATGCAGATGACGAGTCGTACTATGTTATTCCTGATACGCGTGATTTATCAGCGCAGTATTTACTACTTTATGAAATGTCCCTGCCTTATGGTCTGGATCTGAATAATCAAATCAATATTGATAAATCAGCCACTCGCATGACGGCAACACTTAAAACAATATCTTCAAACAATTTGCTCGACCTTGAAAATCGTGCGCAACAATGGTTAAGCGAAAACACACAACACATCACTCGGGCAAATGGCAGTGGCACATCGATCATGTTTGCCAATATTGGAAAACGAAATATTGTCAGTATGTTATTTGGAACTACTGTTGCATTAGTCCTGATCTCATTAGTTTTAATCTTTGCTTTCCGATCATTGAAGATTGGTTTAATCAGCTTGGCACCTAATCTTGTTCCCGCTGCAATGGGTTTTGGTCTTTGGGGACTAATTGTAGGGGAGACTGGACTAGCACTATCAGTTGTTGCCAGCATGAGTCTCGGTATTGTGGTTGATGATACAGTACATTTTTTAAGTAAATATTTACGTGCAAGGCGCGAAAAAGGGCTTAACCCTGAAGATGCCGTACGCTATGCGTTCACAACCGTCGGACGTGCATTACTAATCACATCCATAGTTTTAGTCGCTGGTTTTCTAATACTTTCAACATCCAGCTTCGAATTAAATTCCGGCATGGGATTATTAACTGCGATTATTATCACGTTTGCATTATTTACTGACTTTTTATTCCTGCCAACCATATTAATGAAAATTGAGGGTACAACTGATGAAAAAAATATCAGCACTGACGATACTGTTAAGTCTCCTGCTTAATACAGCATACGCACAATCTCCTGAAGAAAAGGGTTTAGCAATTGCAAACGAAGCGGATACCCGTGATACAGGCTGGTCCGATCAAATCGCCAACATGACTATGACCCTGAAAAATAAACAGGGCGATACCAGCACACGTACAATGAAAATTACCACACTGGAGGTCGTCGGTGATGGTGACAAAAGTTTAATTACCTTTGATAACCCAAGAGATGTAAAAGGTACGGCTTTTCTCAGTCACACACATTCATTAACTCCGGATGATCAATGGCTCTATTTACCTGCATTAAAACGAGTTAAACGAATCTCTTCTTCCAACAAATCAGGACCTTTTGTTGGTAGCGAATATGCTTATGAAGATTTAGCGTCACAGGAAGTAGAAAAATATAAATATAAATGGTTGCGTGATGAAATAGTCGATGAGCGTGATAATTTCGTTGTAGAACGTTTCCCACAATATGAGCATTCCGGTTATACCCGACAGATAGTCTGGTTAGATAAAGAAATGTATCAACCAAACAAACTTGAATTCTATGATCGAAAAAATGCACAACTAAAAACCTTGCATTTTCTTGAGTATAAAAAATACCTTGATCAATACTGGCGTCCCAATCGCATGGAAATGACAAACCATCAAACAGGAAAGAGTACTGCCCTTATCTGGACAGACTATCAATTTAAAAACGGCCTGACTGATCGAAACTTTGATAAGAATACATTGAAACGCGCACGTTAATAAGTGAAACGTAAAGTGTGAAAAGTTTAGACACCAATTTCTCACCTTTGACCACCATGGAAGTCGAAAATACTAGCAATGCAGGAATAATTGCTAGAGCACTTTTCACACTTCACACAATATTTATGAAGACTAAGATGTTATTAAGCATATTTTTTTTATTGATCATACCAACATCAATCCTTGCAGGAGAATGGAGTGGTTATGCCGGCTTGGAGTTCAGGGGCTTTACTCAAACAGCACAAGATGCACGGCAAGATCATGCCACAAATTTTTCGTTTGTATTTGAATCGGAGTATTACCATGCATGGGATAATGGCGATCAAAGTATTGCCTTTGTGCCTTTTGTCCGTCTGGATGAAAATGATAATGAACGAACACACTTTGATATTCGCGAATTAACTTATTTAAAAGCAACTGAAAACTGGGAGTTACGCCTTGGTATACGTAAAGTATTTTGGGGTGTAACCGAATTTCAACATTTAGTTGATATTATTAACCAAACCGACTTGCTTGAAAATATAGATACTGAAGATAAGTTGGGACAACCTATGATCAATCTTGCCTTAATCAAAGATTGGGGAACGGTCGATCTTTTTGTTATGCCCTATTTTCGTGAACGTTATTTTCCAGGTACATCAAGCCGATTAAGAACCCAGCCACATATTGTTCAAGGCCGTTCCCAATTTGAATCTTCTGCAAAAGAAAAACACATCGATCTTGCAGCACGCTACTCACATTATTTTGGCGATTGGGATGTTGGTATTTCCCATTTTTACGGCACTAGCCGTGATCCACGATTACTTTTAAGTAGCGACAATAATGGCAATGCTGTTTTAACGCCTTTCTATGACATCATCAATCAAACATCTCTGGATGTTCAAGCAACTAAAGGCAATATGCTTTGGAAGTTTGAAGCATTACATCGTAGCGGACAAGCAACAACGTATAATGCAATAGCAGCCGGCTTTGAATATACCTTTGTTGGAATTATGGATTCAGCTATCGATTTAGGTTTACTCAGTGAATATCACTACGACGACCGTGGTGAGTCAGCAACAAGTATTTTTGAAGATGATATTGCACTGGGAGCGCGCCTGGCATTTAATGATGCACAATCAAGCGAAGCCTTGTTCGGTCTCATTTGGGATAGAAACACAGGCGGTAAATTCTTCAACATTGAAGCAAGCCGACGCATCGGGCAAACCTGGTTACTTGAAGCACAGGGACGATTTTTCTTCAATCAAAAAGCCAGCGACGCCACTACCGCCTTTACCAAAGACGATTATATCGAATTATTTCTGACTTATAATTTCTAAATTTGTAGATTTACCTATTAATGAAATGATAACTTAATACTAATTAAGTCATGTATGCTTTGATCGGAGATATTTAGCTATTAATTTTTTGAAGAAAACAATGTATTATTTTCAATAGTTATTCTTCTTGTTCTGGGTTTTGCCACCTTCAAATATATAGTACCACCATGGGTCACATGGTATAAAAATCGTGTTGAATTATTTCCTCCCTATAAGGTTTCTGCTGAAAAAAGTGAAATACATCGAAATCTAACAATAGCTGATCTACATGCAGATACTTTATTATGGGATCGTAATATTTTAAAACGTCATTGGCAAAAACCTACCCACCCGTAGTTTTTCTATTGATGCTTATGAACTGGAAGTAAAATATCAACTCACAGAACAGAGAGAATTTTGGTCTGACTGGGGAATTTTGTTTGAACTTGAAAGAGATACAGAACTAAATAAATGGGAAAGCGGCA
>CAYTIZ010000010.1:0-10309 GCA_964437885.1 uncultured Enterobacteriaceae bacterium | reverse complement strand
CTGGGTCAGCACAGTTAATTTCTTTACAGATTACGAATCTGGCTCAGGAATAGATAATGAATTTGAAACCACATTTCAAAGTCAGATCAAATATCGATGGTCACGTTATTTTGAACCAGCAATAGAATTGTATATGGATGAAGAAACACGCGGCTTAGGACCCGTTTTCCTTGGCACACAGAAATTAGGAGTCAACAAACTAAAATGGGAGTTGGGATTTATCTTTGGATTCAATGATAAAACTGCAAATCAGAACTTACGATTTCTTCTGGACTATGAATTCTAGAAATAATGGCTTCATCAGATTCAATTAACAATATGGTAAGCCAGTCTTGATATATGCTTATACAACCCCATATTCTGTATTTATGGCCTATAAGCTTACTGCCTCATTAATAATTCATTAATGCCTGAGATTGAACTATTTAAACCATGGCCATGTCATATAAATAACATACTTATGTAATATAAAAATAGAATGTTAAAAAGCATCTCATCGTCTTCAATTATTATCCTGTTGTTATTCATAACAGCAGAAAGTAATTCATCTATGTTAACCGATAAAAATAATTTGTCGAATAACGTGATTTCATCTATTGATATTTCACAGGATGAATCTAACATTAGTTTTAATGAGAAACTGCATCATTATGATGAGAATCATGCTGCTAACGATATAAAATCATATGCAAACAACAACAACTACCACTTAAGTTTTACAACTCATCCTCCTCGCTATACTGCACCACGTTCTCCTCCAGAAAACTAGATTTATTAAATGTTGTCCACTGCTTTTAATTGAGCAGTTATTTTAATTCTTCTAATTGGAGAGAATTCATGATCAAACGAATTTCTTATAGAAATATGTATGTTAATGACACACTAAAAAAAATAGTTCAAAAAAAAATGAGTAGCATTTCAAAGTATAATTTAGGTTTAATACGGATAGACGTAGTTATTCAAAAAAATAAATATTTTTTACAATCAGAAGATAAATTCAATTGTTATTTATCTGTTGTCAATGATAGTGGCTTTACGGCTAATATTAACAACAAAGGTGACTCGCCAGGAAAAGCAGTCACAGATGCATTTAGCAGATTGAGAAAAGCAATCAAACGCCATCATAGAAAATCATATGATAGTCGGAGAAAAATGTTTAAAAGATCAATTAATAAATCAATGCCGAGTTCGTTGACATATTATAAAGGAGCTGATTTATCGTTTAGTCAAAAAACATTCACTAATTTTTTTTAGGCTATATAATTATAAAATCTGACTAATAGCATAATGATAATACTTACTCATAGAAAACACTTTAATTTTGATAAAAAACCTCTTGATTTGAGAGAGATCAAAGTATTCAATAGTAATTATTGTCTATAATTTGACACATACTTTTAAAAAATGGAGATATCATGATGAACAGGAGTAAAGAATGAGCATGAAGTTACTTGTCGCTCTACACCCAGGGTTTATAGATGTCCCTGCTGTTGAGCGTGCTTATGCACTAGCTAGCGTACTCAATATAGAGATTATGCTTTATAGTGCCGTTTACGATGAATATATTCCTAATCTGAGCGTTGATGAAAATCAAATAGAAAAGATGCATCAGTCTATACTTGACTCTGAAACTGCCAAACTTGAAAAAGTAAAAAATTACCTGCAAAGCGTTGCAAAATCTGTAGAAATTCAAGTCCAGTGGAACAGCCATATAGTCGAGGGCATTACAAATTCAATAGAAAAATTTAATGCAGATCTGCTCATCATATCGAGCACCCGTCATTCTGCAATGACCAGAGTATTTCTAACAAATACTGATTGGGAAATTTTACGACGAATAACCATACCGATTTTATTTGCACACCATCATCCAACCAGATCTTATAAAAAAGTAATGGTCGCTGTTGATCCTGTTCATAAACACGACAAACCCGCAGAATTGGATCATCGAATGATATCAATTGGTAAGTTGATCAGTGATTCCTATCATGGTGAATTACATCTAGCTCATGCTTATCCTTCTATACGTACCGAATTGACCATGGACTATATTCCTCCGCAGGAAGAAACTGATCGTTGGAAACGGGAACATGAAGTCGCGGTAAACACACTTGCCAGAGATCACGATATAGATCAGGAACACATCCATTTTCTTGATGAACACCCTCGTAAGGCAATACCAGATTTGGCCCGAGACATAAAAGCAGATTTGCTGGTAATAGGGATAATCTCCCGCAGTTATATAAATCAACTTGTCATCGGATCTACAGCAGAATATGTTATTGATCACTTCGAGTGTGATGTTTTAACTGTACCTGTAAAACAGTAAACACCAGGAAAGAATTTGAATCATTAAAACTCTTGTATATGGCAATCGATAATACAATTACACAAACAGAGGAACTTGATCCATCACGTATCAGGATAGAACAGTTTAATCGAGCCAAGGATCACCTTAATGGTCTTAAACAAGGACTGATTGACTTTTTATCTTCTCCAAAACGTTCCATCTGTGTAAGTTTTCCAATTGAAATTGATGATGGATCAATACAAACATTCCATGGTTTTCGAGTATTACATAATAATTCTCTTGGACCCGGCAAAGGTGGGATTCGCTTTCATCCGGATTTAAGTTTAAGTGAAGTAACCGGACTCGCTTTTCTTATGACCTGGAAATGTGCTCTAATGGATTTACCTTTTGGTGGCGCAAAAGGTGGGGTCATTTGCAATCCTAAGGAGCTTACTGAGATTGATCTAAGACATATTACACGTCGATTTATTTCAGAGCTGGGAGATAACATTGGACCATACACTGATATACCGGCACCCGATATGTACACGAATGAACAAACGATGTCATGGATTTATGACACCTACCATGTAATGCATCCAGGTAAAAATAATCGTCCGGTAGTTACAGGCAAACCTATCAGTCTAGGCGGCTCATTAGGCAGGCGTGAAGCTACAGCAAGAGGCGTACTTAATGTTACTAAGCATTATCTGAATACTTCACCCTTACCCAAACTGAATGATCTTGATGGCGCAACTATCATCATTCAGGGCTACGGTAACGTTGGATCGATTGCCGCTCACTTGTTTCGCCAAGCCGGTGCTAAAATAATCGCTTTAAGTGATTCACAAGGGGGAATATATAATAAAACAGGTCTTAATTTAATTGCAGTTGATCAACATAAAAAGGAACAAAAAACAGTTGTCGGATTAACTGATACAACCAGTATATCCAATGCAGACTTACTAACCATGGAATGTGACATCCTTATACCCGCAGCCCTTGATAACCAGATAAATCAAAATAACGTTGAACAAATAAAAGCGCAGATGATTGTTGAAGCCGCCAATGGACCAGTAACTCCCGCAGCTGACAATATACTATCGGCAAAAGGGATCCCTGTTATACCTGACATACTTGCCAATGCAGGTGGTGTCACTGTAAGTTATTTTGAATGGGTGCAGAATCTTAATAATGAACAATGGACGTTTAATGAAGTAAATGAAAAATTAAGAACAAAGATGGAAAAAACAGTTGAATCTGTTTTAGCTTGCCAAGAAACACTTATAGATAATCCTGATACAAACAGCTTTGTCGATTTAAGAACAGCAGCATTAGTAGTAGCCATTCGACGAATTGCAGATGTCACAATTAGTAGAGGAATTTGGCCATAACTACAACTCCTTGGAATACCATGAACTGTGTAGTGTAGTGTAGTAATGTAAAAAAAAGATTGCTCTAGTTCAGGCTGGCAACAATCGAATACGCCCTATTGCTATGACCCCCTTGTGTAACCCTGATTGCTACTCACTTATATAATTCTCGGTTTAATTTCTCTTTTTGCTATTTTTTGAAGTGCAATTTCTGTGATTGCAGCAACAACGACAAACCCGACCAGAATAGTGATAACTTGATCTTGCTCCTTACCTACATGAATGAGTGCAAATATCATTGCAAGCAAACTAAAAACAGCGGCAAGCAAGACCAACAAACGCGAAGCACCTGTTTTGGAAGCAATTTTTAAATGCCCAATATGGGTAACGGCATGAACGAACAAAATAGATATTGAGCCGATAGCTGCTACTTCAGACAAATCAAACAGGAGTGACAAAATAATAATGAAAACACCACTAATCACCAAACCCTCGTGGCTGTGTGCAATTGGTTTTCCAAATACTCCGGGTAGCTCTCCATCTTTGGCTAACTGATAAGTCACATTTGTTACTGCATATAAATTAGCATTAATAGCAGATGCAGTTGCAATTAGTGCGGTAATTGCAACAACAGTAAACCCTGCCTGACCAAATATGGGCAATGCAGCTTCTGCTAATGCAAAGTCTTTAGCAGCAACAATTTTATCCGTAGGTAAATTTCCAAAGACAGCAAAAGCAACGGCTACATAAAGAATTAGTACAAGTAAAATAGCAGTCATCATAGCCCGCGGAAGAGTTTTTGAGGGATTGGGCATATCTTCGGCCGTATTTGTAATCACTCGAAAACCTTCAAAAGCAAAAAAAGTAATAGCAAGGCTAAAGAATATATCACTAGTTGGAGGATAATTATCTGGTGAAAGCATTGATGGATCCATGTAGATAATTCCTACGATTGATAACCCGCTCAAGACACAAAATTTAATTGCAACAGTCACTCTTTCCCAAACAGCAACATTCTTTGCACCTTTAAGATTAACCATGACGAAAAAAATGATAATTCCAATTGCAAAGAAATGATGCCATAGGTATGAAGCTCCAGCAGGTAGGAATGTTACCGCATAATTACCGAAAGCTTTAGCTATAAGAGTTAAAGAAACTATAGCAGAAAAGTACAACATAATGCTTATAGTGCCTGTGAAAAAACCAATGCCGTAGGCTTGTGTGAGGTACTCTATTATTCCACCAGCGGAAGGGTAACGGGCGCCTAGCTTTCCTAATGAATAGCCACTAAATAATGCGATAATCCCACCGATAATAAATGAAATATACACTGCGCTACCAGAAATTGCGCTGGCTTCGCCAAGCAGTGCAAAAATTCCTGCACCAACCATGGCTCCAATCCCCATGGAAACTGCCGACCAGAAACCTATTGGTTTTTTTGATTTATGCATACTGATCCTCATCTGAGGTTATGGGCTGGCTCGTTCAGTCCTACAGTAACAACACAGCAGTCCCAGAATCGACCTTACTGTAAAATAATTTATACTCGTGTATGTTATTAAAATATAATCAACAAGTGGTTCATAATACGTCATTAAATGTATATGCTCATAATTTTAAAATTCAATGATTGAGCACTTTCTAATTTCATCCTGCCAGCCATTATATATTTCCGGCTAACTTGTTGCTGACTCGCATTAATTTAATGTCTCCCCTAAAATTACAGCGGCTGATAAATCGTAGTATGAGTATGGGCTTATGCTGAAACGCCTGCGCCGTGCCTGGCTGCAGCATGTCCTGTACCGTTCGCGCATCCCGTACCCACTCTGGCAAAGTTGCATAGCCTCTATGCCAATGCTAATACACCTTGATCAACGAGAACAACATCGTTTACGTAAATTGACCAGCCTGTTTCTGCATGAAAAAACTATTATCGGAGTGGCCGGATTTGAGGTTGATGATCGCATACGAATCACCATTGCCGCACAAGCCTGCTTGCTGATCCTGAATCTCAATCTTGACTACTTTGCAGGCTGGAGTGAAGTTATTGTCTACCCGGGAGCCTTTGTGGTCACACGTGAAGAGCGCGACACAACCAATCTTGTCCGTAGTAACCGTCGCACGCTGGCTGGTGAATCATGGATCCATGGCCCAGTGATTCTATCATGGGCAGATGCACAACCGGCAGCACACTCATATAGCTCGGCCTCCAACATCATCCTTCATGAATTCGCTCATAAGCTAGATATGCTCAATGGCTCTGCTAACGGCATGCCACCCTTGCACTCGAACATGCTAAGGGAAATCTGGACGGCATCATTATCACAAGCTTATGAAAAGCTGTCTCATCAGGTCGAATGCCACCACCACACAGCTATCGATCCCTACGCCACCGAAAATCCTGCGGAATTCTTTGCTGTTCTCACGGAAGTTTTCTTTGAGCAACCAGCACGCTTGCATCATTTATACCCTGATGTTTACCAACAGTTGCACCTGTTCTACCGACAAGATCCTCTGAGCAGACAAGCCTAACTTTGATGCAACATTGCAATTTCAAAGATGGAGTCTAATTCATCCTGTGACGAAACAACCACCCTGCCGCAGTAAGTGTTACCAGCACAATGATCGCCATCGGCCAATATTGATTGAATAGTAGTGAATAGGAATCGCCTTCCAGAAATACACCGCGAAGAATTGTGTCCACGAACAGATAACAGTAGATGTATATTGATATAGATCAATAAACTACGCTCCTCTAAGTCTATACTCATAAGTAGGGTGAGTTTCTTCACTAGTATGTGGGCTGTCATGTACGTTGTTAACTGAAAGTTGTTAATTAAATAATTACGACGGTGGGTCAATTATGTTTGAAGCAGCAGAATTAGGACGCAAGATATCAAAAAAAGATTTTGAAGAGGAAGAACCCTTGCTTCATACGAATTTGCTGGAGGTACAGCGCAAATTGAAGGATTCGGAAACCCCGGTCATTATCATTGTTTCGGGCGTAGAAGGTGCTGGCAAGGGTGAAGTCGTAAATCGACTCAATGAATGGTTTGATACCCGCGGACTACAAACTCATGCGTTTTGGGATGAATCCGATGAGGAACGGGAGCGTCCTTCTTTCTGGCGATTTTGGCGATCATCTCCGCCACGGGGCACGATTGGGATCATGTTCGGTTCCTGGTACACAAAACCAGTCATCAATTTTGCATTTGGTGAAATAGATGAACCTGAGTTTGACCGACAATTAACACAAATTGCTGAATATGAACGTATGCTCACAAATGATGGCGCGCTTGTCATAAAATTCTGGTTTCATATGTCAAAGAAGGAGCAGCGAAAGAAACTTAAAAAGGAGGTTCAGGCGGAGGGGAAAAACTGGAAAGTTTCACCCCTGACGAAAAAGTTTTCAAAACATTATGATAAATTTTGCAGCGTTTCAGAGCGCGCAATCAGAATAACCGACCAGGGTGAATCTCCATGGTATATAGTGGAAGCTGTAGACCGACGTTATCGAGACCTTACTGTCGGGCAAATTTTATTGAATGCAATTGAACAAAGGCTTAATAAACAATGTTCAATCGAAATACCTGACAGTACGCAAAAATCAATAACTGTTACAACACAAAAAGACCTTGTCACAATACTGGATCATGTCGACCTGAAACCAAAACTTTCGGACACTGAATACCATCGCCTATTGGGAAAATATCAACGCAAATTTTATAAACTTGCCTGGGCTGCAAGAAAGAAGAAACGTTCTAGTATTGCAGTGTTTGAAGGTTGGGATGCCTCTGGTAAGGGTGGTGCTATCCATCGGCTTACAGCGGCCATGGATGCACGGCTGCATCAGGTAATATCTATTGCATCACCAACAGATGAAGAGAAAGCGCAACACTATCTGTGGCGGTTCTGGCGGCATGTACCCCGTGCTGGCTATGTAACTATCTACGACCGATCCTGGTATGGCCGTGTGCTCGTAGAACGAGTTGAACAGTTTGCCAAAGAAAATGAATGGATGCGTTCGTACCAGGAAATCAATGATTTCGAGGAGCAACTGTGTGAGCATGGAATTGTAATCGCCAAATTCTGGGTTCATATAAGTAAGGCCGAGCAATTAAGGCGATTCAAAGAGCGTGAGAAAATCCCATGGAAAGCACACAAGATTACAGAGGAAGACTGGAGAAACCGTGAAAGGTGGGATGACTATAAGTCGGCGATCAACGATATGGTATCGCACACAAGCACCGAATACGCGCCCTGGACTCTGGTTCCCGGCAATGATAAAAAATATGCAAGAATAGAAATATTAAAGACATTCTGTAACACCCTTGAAAAGGCTATCTCATAAGTTTTTTATACACTTGCTATTCGCTAATTACATTTTAATTTTGACTGGTTTATAAATTCTAACTCAACACTTTGAGTGTAAAAACAAGAATAGCGTTCGTATTTTTTCTTTTCGAAGAATGGTATCAGGCAATAATTTATTGATTGAATGTTCTCTAAAAGTTCTCTTATAATTGAGAGCCATTTTGGAGAACAAAATTAATGACACTTTCTTTGCCATGATTCGGCAAGCCTCAGAAATTGAGCGTTTGTATATCGACTTTGATTGTTTTTTTGCCAGCATAGAACAACAGTTACAACCGCGCTTACGTGAACATCCGATTGGTGTATTGCCTTTTATGTCTAAGGCATCATGCATTATTGCACCTAGCCGCGAAGCTAAACTTTATGGTGTAAAAACAGGAATGCGTGTTAAAGAAGCATTGGGATTATGTCCTGATATTCTATTCACCCCTGCCCGGCATGATGTTTATGTACGACTACATCATAAAATTTATCAGAGTATTGAGAGTTGTATTCATATCGATCAAGCCTGCTCTATTGATGAAGTTGTTTGCACGCTGCTTGGTAGAGAAAGAAAAAATCTTGAAGCTCTGGCTTATCAGATAAGAATGAAACTCGCCGATACAATAGGAACTTACATCACTTGCTCAATGGGTTTCGCAGCTAATCGTTTATTAGCCAAGATAGCATCAGACTTTGAAAAACCGCAAGGTACGGTGATCTGGCATCCTCAACAATATTCTGAAAAATTATTTACTCTGGAATTAAGAGACTTACCCGGTATTGGCCAAAGCATGGAAAGACGTTTGCAAATAGCAAACATATACTCGGTTAAAAAATTATATTCGATGACAGCAGAAAACATGCGCACGATATGGGGATCGATTGAAGGTGAACGCTTTTGGTACAGCTTACATGGTTATGCTATAGAGCCAATAGCAACATCACGTTGTATGTTTGGACATAGTCGCATACTCACACCGGAAAATCGTAACCCACGACATGCGCGTAACTGTGCCCGATTACTTACCGTTAAAGCAGCACGACGTCTTCGTCGTGCTAAACGCACGTCATCGGCATTCGGTTTAAGTTTACGATTTGAAAATAAATCAAAGTGGTTTGCTGAAGAACGCTTTCCCTTTGCTACAGATGATCACACATTTCTAACAGCACTGACAAAACTATGGGCTATAGCAATGCAAAGTTATGAACATCAAAAAAACAAATATTCTTACAGAATTAAACAAGTCTCTATTTCCATTCATCATTTAAATAAGCCGGAGCAATCACAAGGCGATTTATTTACTGATAACGAACAAATACAACAAGAACAGAAAAAATGGGAAAGTTTGACTCAAACCATGGATGAAATCGTCAATAAATACGGTAACAAAGCCGCCAGCCTCGGTGTATGGGAAGATCCTCCCGGTGGTTACGCCGGCGCTAAAATCGCCTTTGGTCGCATACCTAATTTATCTGACTTTTAAATATTATCCTTGGAAGCTAGCATTATAAGTCTTCAACATTCAATCCGTTCTATGTACTATAATGTACTATAATGTATTACAAACGGCTACATATTGGAGATTACTATGGGTGTAACAAGCATTCGCCTCAATACTGAAATTGAAGCTCCTCTGGAGAAGTTAGCGCAGAAACTTGATAGGAGTAAAAATTACATTATAAATCAAGCCATTAAGGAATTTGTCACACGTCAAGCTATGGAAGATACTCGTTGGAGTGATACGCTTAATGCACTGGATTCTGCTAAATCAGGCAAGACGGTAGATGAACATGAAGTCACCGCCTGGCTTCAAAGCTGGGGCAGCAACGATGAGAAAGCGCCTCCTGGTATATGAAGGTAAATAATACGCTCGAATCGATTCATGATTTAAAGCGATTACGAGAATTTATCGAAATAAAAAATCCGATTGCTGCTCAGCGAATAGCAAACGAATTACTCACTGGAATAGAAAAACTAAAAGTATTTCCGAAAATAGGATTACCAGTTCAGCATGCTCTAGATCCTGAAATTATTCGAGATTTATTTGTAGGCTACTATACTGTCCGTTACCTAATTAGCAGCAACACCATTTTTATCCTACGAATTTGGCATGGAAAATAAATTGAAAAAGACTTATAACGAAAATATCAATCCAACACTGTAAAATCCACACGCAGAAATCATGCTGATTATTTCGAATACAATATAACCACTATGGCTAAAAATATTTTAGGAACAGATTTGGAAGATTGTTGCCTTGATCTGGCAACTGGTTTTTTTCGTGATGGT
>CAYTIZ010000009.1:20591-20808 GCA_964437885.1 uncultured Enterobacteriaceae bacterium | reverse complement strand
GAAATTCCGGCTGACATGAAAGACAGGGAATATAATGAACGAGCTCGAAATCCGCTTGGCGACAATTTCTATGATGGCACTTGGGATAAAGCAATAGAATAATTATCAAGTTTAATTATTTCTTCATTACTTAATTAATACAAATTACTACTGTGACTGAAAAAAATCAACATCAGGCATTCTGGTTGATAGCTGGTCCTATGATTATTGGCAATAT
>CAYTIZ010000009.1:0-20578 GCA_964437885.1 uncultured Enterobacteriaceae bacterium | reverse complement strand
GCTTGTCGATACAGCAGTTATTGGTCATCTGGATACGGCTGTTTATTTAGGTGGTGTTGCAGTTGGTGCGGTTATATTTGATTTTCTGTATTGGGGTATGGGCTTTTTGCGTATGGGGACAACTGGCATTGTTGCTCAGGCACATGGGAAAGATGATGCTACAGAAGTACGCACAATTTTGATGCAGTCAATTATTGTCGGCTTGAGCATCGCTTTTTTAATCCTGCTTTTTCAAAAACCTATTTTTAATATGGGGCTTTCTTTGTTGGAAGGCAGTCCCAACGTTAAACATTATGCAGCCGTGTACTGCCAATGGATGATCTGGGGGATGCCAGCGTTAATGATTTTGTTTTCTGTAAACGGCTGGCTCTTAGGAATGCAAAATGCAATGGCGGTCTTACATATTGGTATCGTCGTTAACGTAATCAATATTATTCTCGATGTTGTGTTTGTTGTTTATATGGATATGGATGTGCGCGGCGTTGCGCTAGCAACGGTAATTTCACAATATAGCGGTGTGTTAATGGCGTTTATTATCATTAATAAACAATTAGCAAAGCAATCTGGCGAATGGCTACTCGAGAAAATATTGAATCTTAAAAAGTTACGCAATTTTCTCAGTTTAAATCACGATATTTTTATTCGAACTATTTGTTTGATTCTGGTGTTTGCTTTTTTTACACGTGAAGGTGCAAAACATGGTGATTTAGTTCTTGCTGCAAATTCGATATTAATGAAGTTTTATTTGTTAATGGCGTTGGCATTAGATGGCTTTAACCATGCAGCTGAAGCGTTAACAGGTAAGGCAATAGGACAGAAGAATAAGACTCTGTTTAAAAAAGTGGTATCGCTCACATTAAAATGGTCTTTAGTCTTCGGTTTGTTTTTTACCTTGTTTTACTGGCTTGCCGGTAAAGGGATGGTCTATTTATTAACTGATATTGATTCTGTTCGGGAAGTCGCATTGCTTTATTTACCATGGATGATTGCTTTGCCTTTAGTATCTGTCTGGTGTTTTTTGTTAGATGGTATTTTCATTGGCGCAACACGTGGTGCAGAGATGAGAAACTCAATGCTGATTTGTACCTTTATTTTCTTTTTGCCGCTTTGGTACGTGTTTCAATTTATGGGAAACCATGGTCTGTGGTTGGCATTTACAATATTTATTGCCGTACGAGGTGTTGTATTAGGAATGTATTATTTTCATATAGAAAAGAATGAAGGCTTTGTAAAAGTGGCATCATGAATCGAATGCTTTAAATTAATTTACAATATTTGGCGCGATTTAGTATGGAATATAATTTTAGTTAACTTATTATTATGACAGCAACATATTAACCTCTATCTTCAAAAACGAAAATTCTGACTGGGAGGCAGCACTACAGAATGTAAAGGGAGTTTATGTGATCACTGACAAATCCAATGGAAAGAAATATATTGGTTCCGCTTATGGAGATACCGGTATTTGGTCAAGATGGAGATGCTATATAAGTACTGGGCATGGATGGAATGAAGGTCTTGCAAAACTCATAAAAAAAGAAGGGTTTGAATATGCAAAAAATAATTTCAGATTATCCTTGCTTGAATATCGTCCAATGAAAGCAGATGACAAGGTAATAATTGAAAGAGAAAATTATTGGAAAGAAGTGTTCCTTTCAAGAGGCAATTTTTTTTAACAAAAATTAAGCAAAGGTATAACAAGGCAAATGCACTCGGACAGCAAAAAGCGCCGCTTCTCGTTCCTCGTCGCTCTGCTTTTTACTGCCGGTGATTTGCGACGTTAACCAATTCAAAATCATAGCTATATGATGCCAATAGGCACACATCTGTGTTATAATTTATCCCATGAAACCAATAAATTGGAATTCCACTAAGAATCAACAACTTATTTCTGAGCGTGGCATTTCATTTGAGGACATTGTTTTTTACTTACAACAAGGTGCTCTATTAGATGATATCGAACATCCAAATAGTGACAAATATCCAGATCAACGTGTATTTGTTATAAACATTAATGATTATGTGCATCTGGTTACTTATGCAGAGAATCCAAAAGAAATATTTTTAAAAACAGTTATTCCTAGCAGAAAGGCGACAAAGGTATACTTGGGAGAATGATAATGAGCGACCCTAAACTTAGCAAAGAAGAGAAACAAATTCTTAAAGATTTTGAAGCTGGTAAATTTAAATCAATTCTTACACCTAAGCGTAAGAAAATGTTACAAGCAGCGGCTGAAGAAACCTTCAAAAAAGATAAAAGAATTAATATCAGGATATCAAGTCGTGATCTGGAATCACTTCAAAGACGTGCGCTTGAAGAAGGTATCCCATATCAAACATTAGTATCCAGCGTACTACATAAATACGTTTCAGGTGGGTTGCACGACATTATGGCTAACAAGGCATTTCAGCATACGCATAAAACGCGCAGCTGAATTTAGACGTTAATCTACTTTTGCCGTTAGCAAAATATAATATTTTTTGACTATTCGTCTTTGGATATTCTGGTGAAACGTATTATTTCACGTCTATTACGTTTTGTTGGTCGACCTATAGTTCTTGGGTAGGAAGCGGTCTCAGCCTTGATTTGTTGTGCTAGTTCTTCTCGAGCTTGAATACTGTCTTTGTCTTCTTTGTATAGATGCGCGGCTAAAGTCGCGGAGAGTCGACTATTGGATAATTTCAGAATTGTAATTGTATATTGATAAGGTGTTTTTCGTATTTGAACTTCATCGCTGAAACGAATAATTTTTGCTGCTTTTACTGTCAGATCGTTAACACGAATTTTATTTCCTTTTATGGCACTTGCAGCCAGTGCTCTCGTTTTATAGAAACGCGAACACCACAACCATTTATCAAGTCGCATTGTGTATAAAGTTTCATTTCTAGCCAATGGAATTTTCCTGTGTTTTTAGTATTGACTGCATTATGATTGTAATTATCAAACGGATATAAATATTATGACTGAAAATAAATCTGAAAGAGAGTTTATTCCTCTGAATATTGCTGTATTGACTATTTCTGACTCAAGAAATGAAGAAACGGATAAATCGGGGAAGTGTTTAGTTGACCGACTTGAAAAGCAGGAGCACAAACTTTATGAAAAAAAGATAGTGCCAGACGATATCTATCAAATTCGTGCTGAAGTCTCACAATGGATTGCTGATGAGCAAGTGCAAGTCGTATTAACAACCGGTGGAACGGGTGTTACCGGTCGTGATGGAACACCTGAAGCAGTGAGTATTCTTTTCGATAAAGTAATAGAAGGTTTTGGCGAAACCTTTCGAACAATATCTTATCAACAGATAAAAACTTCAACCATACAATCTCGTGCTATTGCCGGCGTGGCAAACGCAACCTATATATTTTGTATGCCAGGCTCCATGGGAGCCTGTGCTACGGCATGGGATGAGTTAATACAATATCAACTTGATAATCGAACGCGTCCTTGTAATCTGGTTGAATTGATGCCGAGATTAAAAGAGAAGTAGGGATTAACTACCTATTGTCCAATAGGTAGTGTCAGCACAGGCGTAATGCCTTCTGCTTTACCTGACTGTAACGAGAATAACTGTGTTAATAAGCTAAATGTCGTTTTGCTATCAAGATCTGTATCGTCTATGTAAAACCATGAACCACGATAATGCGTTCTAATTGCTGACGAATTATTTGTTTGTGAACCTGATTTAATATTAAACAGATTCTGCGTTACTTTATTCCAGTCAAACTCAACTCCTGATTCGTCCTGAGTGATAGTGACTTTGCCTGAAACTTTGTCCTGTTCAGGCACATCAACTGAATGTGACAGGTAATACATGACTCCCAGCAATGATCGGGTTGTGATAACAATACTTTGCTTGTCCTGCGTGCCACTGATTCCTGCAAGTAATCTATAATTTTTATGACTATCCAGATTGAGTTTTTTCCTTAAGGATTGGATATTGGATTGTTGCTCGTTGTTCTCATTAATTACCAACGTGGCAATGCTGCTGTTTTCATTTCTATTGTATGCAAGTTGCATAGCCCCTGTACTTTGTAAGTCGCGGAACAATGTTGCTATAGATTGAAAACCTTCAAAAGTTGGTGCCATTTTCGGCGTAGGCCCTGACGCTGAAGGCGCATTAGGTACTCCGTTAATGCTTTGAACAGTTAATCGCATGATTCTCTCTATACTCCAGCCAGAATTTGCTAATAACAAAATGGTGTCTATAGAGATGGGTGCGAGAAGACGTTGAATAAAATCATTACCGTGTAAAGGTAGATAGGTAACGGTTGGTTGTTCAGTGAAATTTAATTTTCCTGAAAGACCGACGTTTTCCGGCGTTTGTTGTTCTTTGAAATTAGCGCTAAGTGATGCTTCGGAAATTAATTTAAATTGAGATGAGACACTGTTTACTTCTAAAAAAAAGGGTGTGTCCCGATATTTAAGTCTAATTAGATTGAGTAATAATTGTTCGTCATTAGTGCGTTGAATAGCAATGTTGTAATCATTTCCTCCAGCTTGAATGATATCAGGCCCAAGTCTGGCACAAGAGCTTAATAAAGCTAAGAATAGTAATATAAAGATATGTTTATTCATTAATTGGTTTTACCTAGTTCAGGAATTTCAAAATAAATTAATAGTGTTCGTTGAAAAGGATTGTCGTTGTTATCACTAATCATAAAGAAACGATTTTTATTGTGCCAGCTAATACCCTCAAAATTTTCATTAAAATAACCATCCGCCGGCTCTAATTTTAATAAAGTTTCCTGTTTAAGTGAATTCTCGTCAAGTGAAATTAAATGTATCACATTGCTTATGCCAGCAAAAATACCAGGGAAAATTCTTTCCAATGCAATTATTTTGTTATTTGGTAATGTTGTTAGACCAACCAGAGAGCCGTAATTTTCATTAGAAGGTCTAAAGAACCATTGTTTATCGTTTAAGGTATGTAGCGATAAAGAATTATTACTGTTATCCAATGGCCTTTCAGGACCTGTAATAATATTAAATTGATTGTGTAGGGTAATTGCTTCTAATGCTTTGTTTGAACTTTTGTAGTTATTAATATTATTTAATACATTATTAACAGGTTTTTTCGATATAAACTTGCCCTCGCTTGTATAATGAATAACGCGGGGTTTGCGTTCGAAACTAATAATTAATTCGGTATCATCATATCGATTATTTTTTGAATTTATTAAAGCCAGTCCTTCACTGTCGCTGGCAGAATGACGCAGTTTTTTACCGTCTTTGTTCTCGAGTTGATGATAAGAAAGTAATTCAATATCAATCAACTGATTCTTGTTAAAGATGGGTTTGGTGTGAATTATAAAACCACGATCTGACAGAATAATTAAATCTTGTTCGTCATTATCCCAGGCGATACCGGAAAATTCTACCAACCGATAATTTGCAGCAATATTCGAGTCAAGCTGAAGTATACCTAAAATTTTAAAATTATTTTGTTCATAAAATTTTAGTTGTGCAGGAGTTAAAGTAAGTGCATTGCCTATAGACTGCTCTGCTATAACAAAACTGGAATAGATTAGACAGAGAAATAATAGAATTCTTCTGTCCCAATACATGAATAACATCATATAATATTGTGAATTATCTAGAGATTTAATGTCAAATGATTGAAATATTACCTTAGTCTTCAGTAAATAAGAATAATTATGATAAACAAAATATCGCACCTTTTTTTATTTTATATAGCTATTTTTTCATCATCGGCTTTTGCTGATGAAAGTATGCCTCCTGCAATTGTACAGGTTGAGGATGCTATCAATATCGAAATTGCGCCATTCAACTGGGTGTTCGGGACTGTGATCGGACGTTTTGATTCAAAAATAGCGGCTGAGCTAGAAGGGATTCTGGATAGTGTACTTGAGGTGGGTGATCGGGTCAGCGAAAATGATGTTATAGCGAATATTGATGATATGACGTATAGGCTTGCTCTGAATGAAATTAACGCCGAAGTAGAACCTATCGAGACTATGGTTGAATTTTATAGTCGTGAAGCAGAAAGACTGGAAAAATTAGCCAAACAAAATAACGCTGCTAGAAATCAACTGGATCAAACACAAGCAAATCGTGATGAAGCGCGGGCCAAGATAAAAATAGTGAAGGCTAAATTAGCAATGGCACGCGATGCACTTAATAGAACTATTGTGCGAGCTCCATTTTCTGGTGTTGTCACCGAACGTTATAAAACGCCCGGAGAAAGAGTTGAAGCCGGAGATCAAATTGTTCGTTTGATTAATACAGACAAGCTTGAGATTCAGGCTCGAATACAACAAATATCATTTGCATATATAAGAGCAGGAGATACGTTATCGATAAAAGGACCTTCTGCTGAAATTAAAGGTATCGTAAGAACAGTGATACCAGTTGGTGATGATATTTCAAGGCTGTATGAAATTCGTATTGAATTCAATAAGGAAGTCTGGTCAGTAGGAACAGCTGTACAGATAGCGAGTCCGATTAATAAAAAACAAAATGTCATCGCTGTTTCACGCGATGCCTTGGTCATACGACAGTCAGGCGTCGTTATCTACAGAATAAACAATAATAATCAGGCCGAGCTCGTTCCTGTAAAGACAGGTATTGCTAATACAGCGTATATACAGGTTATCGGTGATATAAACGAAAATGATAAAATAGTCATACGCGGCAATGAACGATTACGTCCTGGACAGATAGTAAAAATAATTGAAGGTATATATCCATGATACTTGAAAATGTAGTGTTCAGAGTGTGTCCGTTTTTATTCAGGGCACAGCTTGCTTGTTCCCGACGTAAGCTAAGTACCTGCGTCCTGCAGGCAAGACGCGACGATGTCGCATGGCCATTCCCTGTAAAGAGGAGCAAAGCTTCCGCTCCTGCTCTCGCCCCTTGCCTACGTCCTGTGGGCAACGCCGCCATGGATGAAAACGGGCGTGCTATGGATATTGTATTTTCAAGTATCATGGGTATTAATCACCATTGAATATAACGCGTTCAAGTCTGGGTAATCCTGTTGCTTTACTTGTTGCGATCATTCTTCTGCTGATATTTGGCTCTATCAGTCTTTCACGCCTACCGATACAGTTAACACCTGAATTGGAAGAACCTGAAATTACCATAACAACGAATTGGCGAGCAGCTGCGCCAAACGAAGTTGAAGCAGAAATAATTGAGCCGCAAGAAGATGTCTTAAGAGGCTTGCCCGGCTTAACTGAAATTCGTGCCAATGCATTTGAAGGCCGAGGCGATATAAACCTGACCTTCAATGTTGAAACAGATATGCGTAGGGCATTGATTGAAGTAATGAATCGTCTGAATCAAGTGCCTGATTATCCTGACGATGTTGATGAGCCGCTTATAACTTCAGTGGGGCAGGATGCGCGCGCCATTGGCTGGTTCATTATTAAAACAGATGATGATAATCAAAGGCCCATTGAATCTTATAAGGATTTTGTTGAAGAAGTCGTGCAGTCTCGTTTCGAGCGTGTTCCGGGTGTAGCTCGCTCAGAAATATACGGAGGTAGTGATAAGGAATTACGAATTACTTACGATCCATTCAAGATAGCCAGTCTGGGCATACAACTTGACAAGGTTATGAAGTTAGCGGGGACGAGTAAGGATATATCAGCTGGTTCTGCTGATATTGGCAAACGTGAATACAATATTCGTTTTGCTGGGAAATATGCTGCAACTGATCTTGGCGAGATGATATTGGAATGGCGCGATGGAAGACCTATCTATCTGAGAGATGTTGCAACTATTGAACAACGTCTTACAGATAAAGAAAGTTTTGTGCTGACTAAAGGAACAACCTCGATAGCAGTTAATGCACAACGTGAAACCGGCGTGAATGTGCTTGAAGTAATGTCCGGTTTACACAAAGCGATAGATGAATTGAACGATGGTCCTTTGAAACGGGCAAATTTATCTATTGAGCAAGTTTATGATGAAACAATTTATATTCATCGTTCAATTGAAATGTTACGTAACAATCTTGGCTTGGGTGTTGCACTTGCAATAATTGTTTTATTTTTGTTTTTATTAAAATTTCCAGCAACGCTGATTGTCGCTGCATCAATCCCTATTTGTTTAATTGCCAGTTTTAGTGTGATGGATCTAACCGGACGCACTTTGAATATTATTTCGCTTGCTGGACTTGCCTTTGCTGTTGGTATGGTGCTCGATGCATCAATAGTTATTCTTGAAAATATTGTGCGTTTACGAGAACGAGGTTACTCTGCGGAAGAGGCATCTATACAGGGTACAAATCAGGTTTGGGGTGCATTATTGGCATCGACGGCTACTACAATCGCTATATTTTTACCTATTGTATTTCTTCGGGATGAAGTAGGCCAATTATTTTCTGACCTTGCTATAACAATAACCGCCGCAATTGCACTTTCATTGTTGACAGCAATAACTGTGGTTCCGACGGGAGCTAAAATTTTTCTAGCTCGGAAAAAATTTGTTGATCCTTACAGCAAGCTATGGAAATTCTTGTGTCGTTCTATTATGGCATTAACAAACACACCTGTTCGTCGCGGTTTATGGATAGTGATATTAATTTCTATCCCTTTAGCTGTAATGGTCATATTAAAACCCAAGGCTGACTATTTACCCGATGGTAATCAGAATTTAGTATTTGCATTTATATTGCCACCACCGGGAAGCAATATAGAGACAATTGAAAAGGAGATGGGGGAAGTTGTGGCAAGTCGAATGCAGCCGCATATTGATGAAGAAGCTGAGCCGTATATAAAGCATTACTTTTTTGTCGCTTTTTCAAGAGGCGTGTTTATGGGAGCACGCGCTAAAAATGATGACGATGTTGAGAAGCTTGTACCGCTTATCGATTCTGTTGTGCAAGGTTTCCCGGATTCAATCGCTTTTGCAAAACAAGCTTCATTATTTCGTGGCTTTGGTTCAGGCCGAACTATTGACATAAATATCCAGTCAAAAGACCTGCCTTCTTTAATGAATGCTGCATTGAGTGCCTTTATACCACTATCTGCCCTATATCCTAATACACGTCCACGGCCTGGACTTGAATTAGCACAACCCGAATTGAGGTTAATACCGAATGAACGACGTATATCCGAGGCAGGTTGGGATCGTTCTATTGTTGCTGCATTAGCACAAACTTTAGGTGATGGACGTTTTATCGGAGATTATTTTAATGGTGAAGAAACACTAGACATAATTTTACGTGCCAAACGCTGGAACACGCCCGAAGAGTTGAAAGCTATTCCGGTAATGACTCCTAATGCCGGGATACTCCCTTTAAATGAGCTAGTTGATGTTGTTCGCACTGCTGGACCAGAAGTAGTCAGACGTATTAACCGAAGAAGAACGGTGACACTTGAAGTATCACCGCCAGCAACAGTCTCTTTAGAAGAAGTATTAAATATTATAAAGACTGATATCGAACCTCAAATACTGGAACAATTACCTGAAGATGGTGATATTCAATATGTTGGAACCGCAGATAAACTGGTTACTGCCCTGGATAATATGCGGGGTAGTTTTTTATTGGCGATTACCATTCTTTATTTATTAATGAGCGCGATGTTTCGCTCATTTAAAGATAGCCTGTTGGTGATGCTTTCAATCCCTCTGGCTACTTTTGGCGGTGTTCTGGCATTGTATTTATTCAATTTGGTTAGTTTTCAGACGATGGATTTATTAACCATGATTGGTTTCATTATCTTACTCGGTCTGGTTGTTAATAATGCAATTTTGCTGGTATATCAGGCGCGAGTTGCAGAAAGAGGAGGGCGTTCCCGAAATGATGCTGTTGAGGAGGCGATTTTACTGCGTTTAAGGCCTATTATGATGATTACCTTAACGAGTATTTTTGGTATGTTGCCCTTATTATTGATTCCTGGCGCGGGTACCGAATTATATCGAGGATTAGCAGCTGTGATTGTTGGCGGTATGATGGTGAGTACATTTTTTACACTTATCTTATTACCTAGCCTATTACGAATAGGCGAGTCAAACAAAATCGCACTTGCGTAAGAAATTACGGGTATTAGTTCGCAATTAATGATTTTTCTATTGCAGTCGATTCTGTTTTTATGAAAATATATGAAAATACACACAAAATAGTCATTTTATGAAAATAACAGTCAATTTCGTCATCTTAATAATTTTATCTCTATGCAGTATTTCCAGTGCCTATGCGAATCGTTATGAATTAAGCAATTCAGGCGACACTGTTATTGGTAAAATCAGTACTGTTCAGGCAGATGAGCGCGATACTTTGCTCGATATAGCGCGTCGCCATGGTTTTGGTTATCAGGATATGAAACTGGTCAATCCTGGTGTTGATACCTGGCTGCCGGGAGAAGGACAAGAGATAACTTTACCGTCGCAATTTATTTTGCCGGTCGCACCCATGAAGGGCATTGTTTTAAATATTCCTGAAATGCGGTTGTATTATTATTTACCGAAAGAAGTGGGTAAACCGCAAGAAGTTATTACTTATCCGCTTGGTGTTGGACGTTCAGGCTGGAGTACGCCTTATATTAAAACAAAAATAATTCAAAAAAAGAAAAATCCTAATTGGTATCCACCGGAGTCAATTAGAAAAGAGCACGAAGAAGCGGGTGATCCACTGCCTAAAATAGTTAAAGCTGGTCCAGATAATCCTTTAGGTGATTTTGCAATGCGTCTAGGCCGACCGGATTATCTGATTCATGGAACGAATAAGCCTTATGGGATAGGTATGCGTGTTAGTCATGGCTGTATTCGTCTATATCCTGAAGATATCGAAGCTCTATTTTCTGAAGTTGCGCTTAAAACACCCGTTAATATTATAAATCAGCCTTATAAGATCGGTGTAAAAGACAGCGTGATTTATCTTGAGGCGCACCCTTTTCTAGTTGAAGATATAGAAAAATATGAAAATAATCTGACAAGTGTTGTCGCTTTAATTATTGAAATATCAAATGAGAAAAATTACGAACTTGATTGGTCTAAAGCATATGAAGCAATCGGTAATCCGAGTGGATTGCCTGTTGCAATAGGGATGTATTTACCTGAAATCATGCCGGCAAAAGTAGCTGAAAAATCAAGTGAGTTTCTTCATGTAAAGGTGGCTGAAAAATTAAGTGATAATCTTCAGACAAGAGTAGCTGAAAAATTGAGCAAGGATCTTACTCAGGCTGAAAAGGTTAATTTGCAGTTGCGACTGGACTCTAATCTTACAAATTAGCAGGCATTGCTGCTCCGGCGTATCCATCTCTCTAGCACCTAATGTGATTCAGCATCTTCGACAGCTTGTTCCAGACGCCGCCTAAAGCGCCTACTGTTGGTGTATGGAACATAATCATGACAGCCCATCCATGTAGGCATCGCTGCTCCTGCGCATCCATCTCTTTATGCACCTTGTGTGATTCACCTTCCTCGACAGCTTGTTCCCGACGCTGTCTACCGCCTACATCCTTGTAGGCGTAAAAAAAGCCCCGATTAATTAAAATCGGAGCTTTTTTTAATTAAGAAGAAAATATTATTAATTCTTATTTCATCATTGCTTTTTCAAACATACGGTCAAGTTTTTGTGAATTAGCATTACAACATTCTAATGCTGCATCAGCTGTGCTTTGAGCCTGTTGAGCAGCGTAAGCAGCTTCAGACGCAATGCCGTGTCCGAGTGTTGCTAGATTATATGCATCAGTTGCTTTTGCCATTGCAGCAGCAGCAGTAGCTTTAGCTGCATCGATTTGGGTCATGTCCGCACAACCGCCAAGCATAGCGAGCGAAAGTGCTAGAATAGAAACTTTAATAATTTTAGATTGCATAGCTTGTTCTCCAGTTAAACTAAATAAACTAATGCTGAGGTTATCCTCAGTTCTCCAGTTATGGTCAGCCAATGATGACCTATTTCAAAGTGTTAATCAATTTTTATAGGTAAAAACGTGATAAATCTGACCAAATCTAATCGCTGACTAAACAACTAAGTTATTAATTGTATTCGACTTATGATTTTTAACGTCCGGCAGATCTACTTGAGCTCTTCATGCGTTTGTCATAATGATCAAATGTAAAATTAATTAGCGCAGTTTCCAAACCAGACATAGGGTTCTCGCCGCAATATTCCTGAATCCAGTTAACAACATCATTCACATTCATGTTTCCGCTAATGCTGTAAGTTTTTTCTGTGAAAATATTATAAGCAGTCAGGAAACCCTTTATATAATGCTTATATTTCTCGGCATCACCGCCTGCAATGCCTTGGCTATATCCGAAACAGGATTTTTTTCCTAAGCCCCATACCGCATAATTTCCACTACTATCAACAGCGAATGCTGTTGCCGATGTCAGCGTCATGATTAATATGATTATTAATGACTTCATTTTACTACCTCATGTTATTAAAAGTTTGTTTTATATCATCATCCGATAATGTCTGTGAGACCATTAATCAAGCGTTGAATTCCCATATCAGATGTTTTCTTGTCCAGTGCGCCATAGGCGATACGGCAATAACAACCATCGTTCATGCCAAATGTTTCGCCAGGTATTACTGCAATTTTGTGTTCCTTTATCAAGCGCTCGACAATTTGCATGCCTGTGAGTGCAGTATTTAATTTTACCAAATAATAAAATGCACCCATAGTATTAGGTGTTGTACATATTTTATTGATACTTTGCAATGCAGCGTATAGTTTATTACGAACAGTTTTAATCTGTTTTAAGTGAGATAAAGTATAGTTTTGTCCTGTCTGTAAGGCGGCAATGGCTGCTTCCTGAGTTATACGCGCAGGACAAATAAGGTTGGTGTCTTGAACTTTTTTTACAGCTAGGAAGAGATGAACTGGAATTAGCATATAGCCTATACGCCAACTGGCAAAACCATACGCTTTAGATAGAGAATAGAGCGAAATAGTGTGTTCTTCTGACTCCGGGATACTGGCAACAGAAAAATGTTTTGCGTCGTCATAAGTAAAGTATTCGTATGCTTCGTCTGAAATATGATAAATCCCTCTTTCCTTACATAGTTTGTTTATCTGGTTTAATGTTTTTTCAGGATAAACAGCGCCGGATGGATTATTTGGAGAAACAGTTACTATGGCTCTGGTTTTCGATGTAATAGCCGACGCAATATTGTCCAGTATAGGCTGATAATCAGAGTCTGTTTCAACGATGACAGGTTTGCAGTTCACCATATTAATTGCCATTTCATGATTGAAATAATAGGGACGTAATAAGATGATTTCATCGTCAGGATCGGTAATTGCCATCATGGCATTTATGAAAGCCATGTTTGCACCGGCAGTGACAACAATTTTTTGTTGGTCGTTTAAATTAATATGGTTTTCATTTCTGAGCTTGGTTGAAATGCAATCTCTTAATTCAGAAAGTCCTTCAACGGCTGAATATAAATGATAGTTTTGTGATGAATCTAGCTGAGATGCCCGATCTAATGCAGATTGTGGCGGGCTGAAATAAACAACACCTTGTCCTAATGAGATAGTGTCGGGTGTTTCATTTATTAATTTTGCAATGATTGGGATAATAGGCGATTGTATATCACTCATTCGCTGGCTAGCAGTATAGGCTTTACTTTGCACGGTAGTTTAAGCTTTAGAAAATTCACCGCTTCGAAAAGTTAAAAATACAGCTTTAAAAAAACAAGATAAGGTGAGAGTTTCTTTTAATGACGTTTAGATAAAAAGCGGGATGGATTATCAGTTGTCAGAAAAGAGCATGTTTCGATCAGAAAACTGGCTCTTCAAGAAATCCATCTGATCAGCAAGGATTTTTCTGTTTGATAAAGCAAGATATTCAGCCCAGTTGGGTATAAAAGGCACGGCTAATAATGGCATATGTGCCTTTTCAGGGATTCTATTTCCTTTTCTTGTATTGCAATGTCGGCATGCTGTTACAACATTTGACCAGCGATCCTTGCCTCCTTTGGATATTGGCAGGACATGATCGCGTGTGAGTAAAGTGTCATTAAACTTATCGCCACAGTACATGCACAAATAAGCATCGCGTAGAAATAACTCTCTATTAGTTAACGGTGGAATAGTGCGTTTGTTGTGTTTTACGTGATTTGAGCGCTTGATTGCGATAATAGAATTTATTTTGACTATAGAGCGTTCACCGGACAATCGACTGATGCCGCCGTGAAAGGTAAACAGACTCTCACCCGCAGTCCAGGCAATCATTTCACGAGCATGTAGATTGACGGCATCTTGCCATGGAATCCACCTTACTGGCGAGCCTGCAATATCTAGTCGTAAAATTAAGGGCGTCATATCATATTTATCGTTGCTTAGAGTGTTGTAATGTCTTTTACCTTAGAATATGAGTTCCTGTTGTATGCGAAACACTAACCAAGGTCAAGTATGAGATAAACGCTGATGAAAGAACTCGAGAAATTACTTCTTATTATGAAATCACTTCGTGATCCAGAGAATGGTTGTCCGTGGGATAGAGAACAGACCATAGACTCAATAAAGGGTTATACGATTGAAGAAGCTTATGAATTAGTTGATGCGATAGAAACTAATGATATTGATGGGATTAGAGATGAATTAGGCGATCTACTATTTCATGTCATTTTTTACTCAGAAATGGCAGATGAGGATAAGCACTTTAATTTTGAAGATGTTGTTAAACAGCTAAACCAAAAGCTAGAACGTCGACATCCCCATGTTTTTTCTGATATTCAACTTGAAAATAGTGGGCAAGTTAAAGAATTATGGGAGCAAATAAAACAGCAGGAGCGTAATAGCACGGCCAGTAATAAAAATAAATTGCTCGATGATGTTGGTAAACACATGCCGGCTATTCAAACAGCAGCTAGATTGCAGAAAAGGGCAGCCAGTGTTGGTTTTGATTGGAAGGAGAGCAAGGATATTATTAAAAAGCTTGAAGAGGAACTAAAGGAACTTCGTCAAGCAATGGACAATCCGGCTAATATTGAACACATATCTGAGGAATTGGGTGATCTACTATTTTGTTGTATTAATCTTGCCAGACACTATCAAATTGATTCAGAACTTGCATTACGTAGTACCAATAATAAATTTATCAGGCGCTTTAATTACATTGAAGAAACACTAGGTAAACAAAACAAATCCCTTGATGAAGCGACGTTGGAAGAAATGGATGTACTTTGGGATGATGCCAAGTTAAAACTCAGTTAACGTGCGCGATATCTATCCTTTGATATTAATTTGCCGTTGCCATTAAATTTGAATTCAGTAATCCATTTATTACTGCCATTTCGTTTAGGTATATAAAACCATGTTTTGCTTAATACGTGGTGGCGATAATCACTGTTGATAGTTTCGTGATCGAAAGGTCCGAATTTATAAAGTACCTCTGCTTCCGTTATTTGATTCTGGACTAAGATGTAATCTCGCATATCAATAGCGTCAGCAGAGGTAAGAGAACCATAAAACAAAGCTAAGAGGAGGAGCGTGAGTTTCTTCATGGTGTTATTTTTTTAATAATTACTATTTATATAGAGCGATATTTATGTAATAGGTTCATTGGTGTGGGCAAAAAAATGGGTGCAATTTCTTGCACCCGTATCTCAAAGGGGGGGAGGAGATATACTACATACTATCTAATGCATTAGCTGTGCCAAGAGACATGTATATCTATATAAAACAATTACTTACGGTTATTTGTCTGGTTTTGAATGGGTATTTGAGTTTGATTTGACGGCAAAGGTTTGACGATAGCCGGAAAAATGCCATTATTTGTTAAACAAAATTAAGATTGTCAGATCTGATAAAGCCTGATTTTAAATGCTATCTTCTTTATCTTTATCGCATTCCAACATGGCATAAGCAGAATGATTGTGTATAGATTCAAAATTTTCTGATTCTACGACATAGCCAGCAATACGATCATCTTTATTAAATTCAACTGCAACATCCCTTACGATATCCTCAACGAATTTAGGGTTGTCATAGGCTCTTTCAGTAACGTATTTCTCATCAGGGCGTTTTAATAAGCCATAGAGCTCACAAGATGCCAGTTTCTCAATGATATCAATAAGTTCTTCAATCCAGATGAAATCACGCATTCTTACGCAAGCGGTGATGTGTGAACGCTGGTTATGGGCACCATAATCAGAAATATTTTTTGAACAAGGACAGAGTGAAGTAACTGGGACCAGGACTTTGACCAATACCTGCGGCTTATGATTCCTAATCTGGCCAATAAATGACACTTCATAATCCATCAAGCTCATAACACCGGATACAGGAGCCTTCTTATTAACAAAATAGGGGAAAGACATTTCAATATCCCCCGATTCTGCATTAAGTCGTTCTGTCATTTCCTCGATCATTCGTTTGAAGGATTGAACAGTGATTTCATATTCATGATTATTCAGAATTTCGATAAAGCGCGACATATGCGTGCCTTTGTACTCTTCTGGTAAATTTACATACATATTGAAATTTGCAACAGTATGTTGCTCTCTACCAGAACGATCTCGGACAACAATCGGATGTTTAATATTCTTGATTCCGACCTTATCGATAGCAATACGTCTGGTATCCAGAGTATTCTGAGTGTCAGGTATTTCTGCTGCAGGTGCAGTTGCTGGTGCTGATTCGCTCATTAGCTTAATTCCAATAATATTAGTTAAGTTTAGTAAAAAACAGGGTAGAAAACTGTTTAAGTTGAGTGATTCTACGCCATATCTATTGTGTTCAAAATTATTTATTACGTTTAATGATGTAATCTGCTATTGCTCTTAACATATCGGCTTGTTCATCAAAGACATCAAGACATTTAATCGCTTTACTGTGCAGGTTGTCTGCGGCTTGTTTTGCTCCATTAAGACCAAGTAAGTCCGGGTAAGTTGGCTTATTCATTGCCATATCTGAACCCTGTGGTTTGCCCAATGTCTCGGTATCACTCTCGATATCAAGAATGTCATCCTTAATTTGAAAAGCCAGGCCAATGCATTTCGCATATTGTGAGATACGGGAAAATGAGTCCGGATCAACGTTTTCAATAGATAATGCACCTAATTCAGCACTTGTCTTGATAAGGGCTCCGGTTTTGTGGATATGCATGTTTTCAAGTTCAGCAATATTTAAGGATTGTCCAACGGCAGCTAAATCGATAGCTTGTCCGCCTGCCATACCTCTGGAACCGCTGGCAATGGCTAGCGTATTAATCATGGCTAATCGTTGTTGGGCATTAACTTGAATCTTTGGGTCATGCGCTAATATGTGAAAGGATAGAGCTTGTAGGGCATCGCCGGCTAGTATTGCGGTCGCTTCATCATATTTTTTATGACAAGTTGGTCTGCCTCGACGTAAGTCATCATCATCCATGGAAGGTAAATCATCATGAATTAGTGAATAGGCATGAATGATTTCGACTGCACATGCTGGCCCGTCAAGTGCTTCTAATTTCACGCCGAATGCTTGTCCTGCGGCATAAACTAAAACCGGGCGAATCCGTTTCCCATCACTTAGTACAGAATAACGCATGGATTCATGCAGTTTTTCCGGTTGAATAGAAGCGTCTGGCAACCAATGTTCAAGCGCAGTTTCTACAGATTTTTGATAAGTCTGTAATTGTTCTGAAAAATCTAACATTTATTCGTTATTATTTTTTTGGATTGAAGGGTTCAAGTTCAGATTTACCTTCTTTTCCCAATAAAATGCTGACTTTTTGTTCTGCTTCGCTCAATGCCTGTTGGCATGTTTTTGTTAACAGAATTCCACGCTCAAAATATTTTAGGGATTCTTCCAGAGGCAAGTCACCTTTTTCCATTGTTTCAACCAGTTGCTCTAATTCAGCAAGCGTTTTCTCAAAATTAATGGCAGTAGATTTCTTTGGCACAGCGTGTCTCGATTATGTTGCTCTTAATAGTTAGCAATTCTAAAAAGCGCGTATATTAACATTACCCAACGCCATTACCAGCTTGCAACTAATAAAACAGCCAGTTTGGGGATATATTATTAAGGCCTTTTATACGTTAATTAAACTTGTTTAATAGCCACAAACTAATGGATTTATAGTCACAAACTACTGGACTAAAATTTTGATGATATTAGACTCACCAACATAATAATCACCAAAAAATTATTAGGAGAGAAGTATGGATCTTAAAGGCTCAAAAACAGAAGAAAATCTTAAAGCAGCATTTGCGGGGGAATCTCAAGCAAATCGTCGTTACTTGTATTTTGCACAAAAAGCGGATGTAGAAGGCTACAACGATGTATCCGCTGTATTCCGCTCAACGGCTGAAGGTGAAACTGGACATGCCCATGGTCATCTGGAATATCTGGAAGAAACTGGCGATCCTGCAACCGGTGAACCTATTGGTAGCACTGATCTTAATCTTAAAGCGGCTATTGCTGGCGAAACCCATGAATACACCGATATGTATCCTGGCATGGCTAAATCAGCCCGTGAAGAAGGCTTTGATGAAATTGCTGATTGGTTTGAAACCTTGGCAAAAGCGGAACGTTCACACGCAAATCGTTTTCAGAAAGCACTAGACGGTCTTGGCGCATAATCTATTGTTATAGTTAGTCACAATGAGCCGGGGTAACTCCCGGCTCATTTGGTTTTGTTGTATGATTTTTTCAACACAAAAATAATTAACACTCATGAGCGATACAAGAAGGGAAGGAAGTCTAGAAGCGCCTACTCGCCACCCCATTGACTGGAAGTCCGGTGAGTTTTATGACGAATCATCATTGTTTACTGAATTGGAACGTGTCTATGATATTTGTCATGGTTGCCGACGTTGTGTCAGCCTGTGTCATGCGTTCCCATCATTATTTGATTTAGTCGATGAATCGGAGACGATGGAAGTTGATGGGATAAAGAAAGACGACTATTGGAACGTAGTCGAACATTGTTATCTCTGTGATCTTTGTTACATGACTAAATGTCCTTATGTACCGCCACATGAATGGAACGTTGATTTTCCTCACCTCATGCTGAGAGCCAAGGCGCAACAATTTAAACAGGGTAAAGTATCTCTACGTGACAAAGTATTAACTTCGACAGATGCAGTAGGATCTATTGCCGGCATTCCTGTTATTGCTGAAACAATAAACGCAGTTAATACAATTAAACCAGTACGTAAGATAATGGAGAAAACAATTGGTATCCATGCCGATGCCAGTCTACCCAAATTTCATAGTAAACCTCTTAGAAAGCGCTTTGTTGAGGATGCAGAGTCTGATCTAACAATAGAAGCAACTGATAAAACGAAAGGCAAAGTTGCAATTTTTGTTACCTGTTATGGCAATCGTAATGAACCGGGTGTTGTCGAAGATTTAGTCGCCGTACTAAAACACAATAATCTTGCAATCAAATTAGTCGAACAGGAAAAGTGTTGTGGTATGCCAAAAATGGAATTAGGCGATCTGGAAACAGTTGAAAAATTAAAAGACTTTAATATTCCTCAATTAATAAAACTGGTTGATGATGGCTGGGATATCATCGCGCCGATACCTTCATGTGTATTGATGTTTAAGTCGGAATTGCCTTTATTATTTCCTGATGATGTCGATGTGCAAATAGTGAAGCAGGCCTTTTTCGATCCGTTTGAATACATGATGCTGCGTCATAAGGAAGAAAAATTAAATACTGAATTCAAAAATAAAATTGGCAAAATTGCTTACCATGTTCCGTGTCATCAACGTGTGCAGAATATAGGCATGAAGACCAAAGATGTATTACAACTTATTCCTGAAACTAAAATCACCGTAATTGATCGTTGTTCTGGCCACGATGGCACTTATGCCGTGAAAACGGAATATCATGAAATATCAATGAAGATATGTCGTCCAGTGACAAATCGAATTAAAGAGGCAGACATTGAACATTACATTAGTGATTGCCCAATGGCCGGACACCAGATTGCAAATGGAATGGGTGATAGTGAACTCGTTGCGGAGAGTCCTTTTACTTTATTACGACAGGCTTATGGAATTTAAACAATGAAAAAATTAACACGTGATGATTTATATTCACTTGAAAAATATACCGAGATTCGAAATGAATTTCGTGCAAAAGTTATGGAGCACAAAAAAGATCGTCAACTGGCAATTGGACCTAATGTAACCTTGTATTTTGAGGATCGTTTTGTCATGCAATATCAGGTTCAGGAAATGTTACGAGCTGAGAAAATTTTCGAGGCAGAAGGGATAGAAGAAGAACTGGAAACCTATAATGCCTTAATACCTGATGGTTCAAACTGGAAAGCGACATTTATGATTGAGTTCTCGGATGAAGCAGAACGTCGAGAAGCCTTGGCAAATATGATAGGTATTGAAGAACAGGTCTGGATGAAAGTAGATGGTTCTGATGAAATTATTCCTATCTGTGATGAAGATCTGGAACGTGACAATGAAAAGAAAACATCTGCGGTTCATTTTATGCGATTTGAATTAAGTTCCGAAATGGTCGCTGCAATAAAACAAGGCAGCCGATTATCAGCCGGGATACATCATTCAGCTTATACGCATAGCGTTGATCCGGTACCACAACATATTCGAGATTCATTAATTTCCGATCTGGATTAATATTATGTACAGGATGTACTGTATGCCGTGGGCGCATGGATGCGCAGGAACGGCTATG
>CAYTIZ010000008.1:0-20888 GCA_964437885.1 uncultured Enterobacteriaceae bacterium | reverse complement strand
TTAAATCTTATAGGGTGCTTTAAAAATTGTGATCTTTTTGTGGCCGGTTTTTGCCCCTCGGCTTTGACTCCTGTGTCGCTCTACCTCCTATATCCATGCACCAACGGTAGGCGCTCTTAGGCGACGCCGCTCACCATGAATAATTCATAAGGAACGGCATATTAATCGCGACAAAATCGCCGGAAGCGATTTTACGTGACAACCCCGAAGGGGTGAGCCTTATGGACGAGGCGAACAAAAAAGCTCAGTTTTTAGCGTGCCCTATGCGGGTTTGGCTGGTGGTTCGCCTGTTGGCGCATCATCATCTTTTGATGATTTTATCTTGGCCTTTTTTGCACGAGTCTTTCTCTTTCTCTTGACCGGAGCTTCATCACCATTATCCTCCCAACCTGATGGTGGGCGAGGCACCTTACCTTGCATAATGTCATCGATTTGATCAGCGTCGATGGTCTCGTACTTAAGCAACGCCTCGGCCATAAGATGAAGTTCATCGATATGCTCTTTTAATATTTCTTCGGAACGTTCATAGTTCCGATCAATGATACTGCGAATCTCTTCATCGATAGCATGTGCGGTTTCATCAGACACACCTTTATGTTGGGTTATAGAGTGCCCAAGAAAAACTTCGCCGTCATCTTCACTATAAGTTAATGGTCCGAGTTTTTCAGACAGCCCCCATTTGGTTACCATATTACGTGCAAGTTGAGTCGCTCGTTCAATATCGTTACTGGCACCTGTTGTTACTTTATCTTTTCCGAAAATCAATTCTTCTGCAATTCGTCCACCGTACAAAGTGGATAACTGACTTTCAAGTAACTCTCTACTATAGCTTAAACGATCTTCTTCTGGCAGAAACATGGTGACACCCAAAGCACGTCCGCGAGGAATAATAGTAACCTTATAAACAGGATCATGTGATGGCATCAAACGACCGACAATAGCATGACCTCCTTCATGATAAGCAGTAAGCTTTTTCTCTTCCTCGCTCATAACCATTGAACGACGTTCTGCACCCATCATAATCTTGTCTTTGGCTCGCTCAAATTCTTCCATATCGATGAATTTTTTATTAGCACGTGCACCAAGTAATGCCGCCTCATTTACCAGGTTGGCTAAATCCGCACCGGAAAAACCAGGTGTACCACGTGCAATAATATTTGCTTTTACGTCATCACCTAAGGGCACCTTACGCATGTGAACCTTAAGAATTTGTTCTCGACCACGAATATCAGGTAATGGCACTACAACCTGACGATCAAAACGACCCGGTCTTAATAATGCCGGATCTAACACATCGGGACGGTTTGTTGCGGCAATAACGATGACGCCTTCATTACCTTCAAAACCATCCATTTCTACCAATAGCTGGTTTAAGGTTTGCTCACGCTCATCATGACCACCACCCAAACCGGCGCCACGATGACGACCGACAGCATCGATTTCATCAATAAATATAATACAAGGTGCATGTTTCTTGGCTTGTTCAAACATATCGCGAACACGGGAAGCACCGACACCGACAAACATTTCAACAAAATCAGAACCGGAGATAGTGAAAAAAGGGACTTTTGCTTCGCCGGCAATGGCTTTTGCCAATAAGGTCTTACCCGTTCCGGGAGAGCCCACCATTAATACACCCGAAGGCAATTTACCACCCAGTTTCTGGAATTTATTTGGATCTCTTAAAAACTCGACTAATTCACCAACTTCTTCTTTTGCTTCTTCGACACCTGCGACATCACTAAACGTGATCTTAATCTGGTCTTCACCTAATAGACGCGCACGACTTTTGCCAAATGACATAGCACCACGACCGCCACCACCTTGCATCTGACGCATAAAATAAATCCAGATACCAAGTAATAATAATATAGGGAACCATGAGATCAGTGCGTGTGCCCAAAATGAGTTTTTGTTTGGCTCTAAACCCTGAATTTCAACGTTATTGTCCAATAAGGTACCTATCAGGGCATCGTTGCTCGTTTCCGGACTGTATGTTTTGAATGGATTACCATCAGTCAAACGTCCGCTTATTGAACTACCTTCAATACCAACTGTAGCAACACGGCCCGTTTTTACATCAGTAATAAACTGAGAATAGCTCACCTCACTTGACATTGCTGTACTGTCAAAATTCTTGAATACCATCATTAGAACCAGGGCGATAATGACCCATAGAACCAGATTTTTTGCCATATCGTTCAATTCAATAAACCTCGTGTAATATTTGTTTTCACTATAACCTATACGACCGTGCTAAAACATAAAATTCCCGCGACTTGTCACGTGATGCTCCCGGTTTTCGGGTCATTACCTTGCTAAAATGCTCCTTTAATAATTGCCTGTATTCGCTGGTCCCTGCGCCTTCAAAAAGTTTGATGAGTAAATCACCACCAGGTTTGAGAGCCAGATGACAAAAATCATACACAATCTCTGCTAAAGCCATAGTACGAGCCTGATCTGTCACCCTTATACCTGTTAAATTGGGGGCTATATCTGAAATTACAAGATCTGCTCTTTTTTCACTAATTTGTTCCAAACACGCTTTTTCGACAATTTCGTCAGTAAAATCACCCAAGGTAAACAAAACCCGATCAATCGGCTCCATAGGAAGTATATCGACCGCAACGACGCGACCCTTAGCACCAATACGCTCACTTGCGTATTGTGACCAGCTTCCCGGCGCTGACCCCAGATCAACAACACAATAGCCCGGTTTGATTAATTTATCTTTTTGGTCAATTTCCTGCAGTTTGTAAACAGCACGGGAGCGGTAATGTGATTTTTTTGATTCCTTAACATAGGGATCATTTCGCTGGCGTTGAAGCCAATTTTGACTGCTGGGTCTTTTTGCCATTTATAAACGTGAAGAATTGAATGTGAAACATAAAGCAAACAGCTTATCATATTTAAACAAACTACGATTTCCGTAATACCCTGCAATCTCCAAGGTGCCTGACACCTATATTCATATATAGCGAACTTCCAGAATTTCATACTCAATAATGCCGCTAGGTGCATTCACATCAGCACTATCACCTTCCTCTTTACTTATCAATGCTCGCGCAATGGGAGAAGTCACTGAAATCAATCCTGCATCTATATCGGCTTCTTCTTCGCCCACGATCTGATAAGTCACTTCAACATCAGTTGCAACATTCAATAAAATAACTGTTGCGCCAAAAACAACACGCCCTTCTGCTTCAAGCGTTGTGACATCAATAATTTGTGCATCGGCTAATGCTGAATCTATTGTATTAATACGACCTTCTGCAAAGCTTTGCTGTTCTCTTGCCGCATGGTATTCAGCATTTTCACTTAAGTCACCATGTGCTCTGGCTTCTGCAATCGCCTTGGTAATACGAGGTCGATCAACCGTCTTCAGCTGACGCAATTCTGCTTTTAATTTTTCTGCGCCTTTTGTTGTCATTGGTTGGCTCATGCGATCACTCCTTTATGTAGATCTTGCAAACTATTCACGCCTATACTGTCTCTCTGCTTTAAAGCCTCTACCGTAGCCAATGCACCGGCCATGGTTGTTGTATAAAATACTTTATGTTGTAACGCCGTTCTTCTAATTGAATAAGAATCGGCAATCGCTTTCTTACCTTCTGTCGTATTTACAATTAAATCAATATCATCATTTTTCAACATGTCTACAATATGTGGTTGACCATCTCTTACTTTATTAACCCTTTCACATTTTACACCTGCTTCTCTAAGTGCTTTACAAGTACCCAATGTCGCAAAAATTTCATAACCTAAGGCAAACAATCCTTTAGCAACTTTCACCGCTTCTTCTTTATCGATTTCTTTTACACTGATGAAGGCTTTGCCAGAAACAGGAAATGTCTCACCTGCGGCAAATTGTGCTTTAGCAAATGCTTCACCAAATGTTTTACCAACACCCATCACTTCCCCCGTTGATTTCATTTCTGGTCCCAACAGAGGATCAACGCCAAGAAATTTAATAAAAGGAAAGACGGATTCCTTAACTGAATAATAATCGGGAACCGGCACATTTGTTAAACCCTGTGAGACCAAACTGTTACCCACCATACAATTCACAGCTATTTTAGCAATAGGAATTCCGGTAGCTTTTGAGACAAAAGGTATTGTTCGCGACGCACGTGGATTAACTTCCAACACGTATATTTCTTCTCCCTGAATCGCGAATTGTGTATTCATTAAACCAACAACATTTAATCCGCGAGCCATAGCGCCCACTTGCTCCGCAAGTTGTTCCTGAATAGAACTACTTAAACTGTGCGGTGGTAAGGAACAGGCCGAATCACCCGAATGCACACCTGCCTGTTCAATGTGTTCCATGATTCCGGCAATACAAACATCTTTACCATCTGATATCGCATCAACATCAACTTCAATTGCATTATTAAGGAATCGATCCAGTAACACAGGTGACGAATTAGAAGCTTTAACGGCATTATCCATATAGTGTCTTAGATCATCTTCGCTATATACAATTTCCATTGCCCGACCACCTAAAACATAAGAAGGTCTAACAACTAATGGGTAACCAATTTCTTCGGCGCCTTTAACCGCTTGCTCAATATTTCTTGCTGTTCGGTTAGGTGGTTGCTTTAAACCCAGTTCTTCCAGTAATTTTTGGAACCGTTCTCTGTCTTCGGCAAGATCAATAGAGTCAGGTGTAGTACCAACAATCGGTACGCCAGCACTTTCCAAATCACGCGCCAGCTTTAACGGTGTTTGTCCACCATACTGTACTATGACGCCGTAGGGTTTTTCGATATGAACAATGTCTAATACGTTTTCAAGAGTTAATGGCTCAAAGTAAAGACGGTCAGAAGTATCATAATCAGTCGACACTGTTTCCGGATTGCAGTTGACCATAATGGTTTCATAGCCAGCTTCACGCATGGCAAAGACCGCTTGTACACAACAGTAATCAAACTCAATACCTTGCCCAATTCGATTAGGCCCACCACCGAGCACCATGATTTTTTTTCTGTCCGTTGGTGCGGCTTCGCATTCAACATCATAAGTCGAATACATATAAGCTGTTGCGGATTCAAACTCTGCTGCGCAGGAATCAACGCGTTTAAAAACGGGCCGAACATTTTTATCAATTCTTAATTGTCTTACTTCAGCTTCAGATAAATCAATTAACTCCGCCAACCTTTCATCGGAGAAACCTTTACGCTTTAATTGTCTTAATCGATCTTCCGTTAATGATGAAACACCTTCTTGCCTGAGTTTATTTTCTTCTTCAACAAGATCGTGTATCTGTACTAAAAACCAGGGATCGATATGACAAATATCAAACACATCATCAATACTTAAACCATGACGAAATGCATCCGCCACATACCAAAGTCGATCAGCTCGCGGCACTCGTAATTCTCTTTCAATTTCTTCTAAAATATTTTCTGAAGATTCATCAACAATTTCATTAAAACCTGTGACATCTGTTTCCAAACCACGAATTGCTTTTTGTAATGACTCCTGAAAAGTACGACCCATAGCCATAACTTCACCTACTGATTTCATTTGCGTTGTCAGTCGGTCATCTGCCTGCGGGAATTTTTCAAAGGTGAAACGAGGAATTTTAGTAACAATATAATCAATGCTCGGTTCAAATGAAGCCGGTGTCGCACCACCAGTAATTTCATTTTCAAGTTCATCCAGCGTATAGCCCACTGCCAATTTTGCAGCAACTCTGGCGATAGGAAAACCGGTTGCCTTTGATGCTAAAGCAGAAGAACGAGAAACACGTGGATTCATTTCAATAATAATCAAGCCACCATTTTCAGGATTAACCGCAAACTGCACATTCGAACCACCGGTATCAACACCAATTTCACGTAATACTTTTATAGAAGCATCACGCATAATTTGATATTCCTTGTCCGTCAGTGTCTGTGCCGGCGCAATCGTAATTGAATCACCGGTATGCACACCCATAGGATCCAGATTTTCTATAGAACAAATAATAATGCAGTTATCTTTACTATCCCGCACCACTTCCATTTCATATTCTTTCCAACCCAAGACAGATTCTTCAACCAAAACTTCCGATGTGGGTGATGCCTCAAGACCGCGTTCACAGATATCCATATATTCATCACGGTTGTAAGCAATGCCACCGCCTGTACCACCGAGAGTAAACGAAGGACGAATAACGGCAGGGAAGCCAATAATATCCATTGCTTGCTTGGCTTCTTCAATATTGTGCACCATCTCCGAGGTCGGCATATCCAAACCGATCTTGTTCATAGCAGTTCGAAACAATTCACGATCTTCCGCTTTATTGATTGCATCTTTAGATGCACCAATCATTTCCACACCGAACTTTTCAAGAATGCCTTCTCTATCCAAATCCAAAGCGCAATTCAACGCCGTTTGCCCACCCATGGTAGGCAGTAATACATCGGGACGTTCCTTTTCAATTATTCTTGCAACGGTCTGCCAATTAACCGGCTCAATATAAGTTGCATCCGCCATTTCCGGATCGGTCATAATCGTTGCCGGATTGGAATTGACCAAAATAACTCGGTAACCTTCTTCACGAAGTGATTTGCAAGCTTGCGCACCGGAATAATCAAACTCACAAGCTTGCCCAATAACAATCGGGCCAGCGCCAATAATGAGAATACTTTTTATGTCTGTTCTTTTAGGCATGAGTCGTTTTTATGATTTATGCTCTTCCATTAATTCAATGAAATGATTGAAGAGTGATTGTAAGTCGTGCGGTCCGGGACTCGCTTCAGGGTGCCCTTGAAAACCAAACACAGGACGTTCTTTATGATGTACGCCTTGTAATGAACCATCGAACAAGGAACGATGCGTTGTTGTTAAACAATCAGGCAAACTTTCTTCATCTACAGCGAAACCGTGATTTTGACTAGTAATTAGAACCCGCCCATCAGCAAGTGATTGCACCGGATGGTTAGCGCCATGATGACCAAATTTCATTTTGATTGTCTTTGCACCAAGTGCCAAGGACAATAATTGATGTCCCAGACAAATACCAAACACAGGCAATCCTGCTTCAATAATCTCGTTTATTGCAGTGATAGCATAATCACAAGGTTCTGGATCACCAGGGCCATTTGATAAAAAAACACCGTCCGGTTTTTCTGCGAGAACGTCTTTTGCTGATGTTTGCGCTGGAACAACAGTAATGTCACAGCCCTGATCAGCAAGCAGTCGAAGAATATTTCGTTTTACACCAAAATCATAAGCAATAACACGCCATTCTTTTTTCCCTGTTACAGGTTTGGTTCCTTCTTCTAAATCCCATGTGCCCTCATTCCATGCATAAGAAGTTTTGCTACTAACTTCTTTAGCTAAATCCATCCCGACTAAGCCGGCAAATGATTTTGCTGTCTCTATTGCTTTGTCCGTATCAATATTGGAACCTGAGACAACACAGGCTTTCATCGCACCATTCTTACGTAGGCGCCGTGTTAGCTGGCGCGTATCGATTCCAGCGATGGCCACAATATTATGTCGCTTTAGATAATCACTCAGATTTTCAGTCGCTCGCCAATTACTCATTACGATAGGCAAATCTCGAATAATCAAGCCACTGATAAAGACACCGTTTGATTCCTCATCTTCGGGATTTGTGCCAACATTGCCGATATGCGGATGAGTCAGCGTTACAATTTGTTTGTAATAGGAAGGATCAGTAATAATTTCCTGATAACCGGTTATCGCAGTATTAAAAACAACTTCGCCTATGGTTTCTCCATCGATACCAATTGACGTACCGTAAAACAATGAACCATCTTCAAGGGCTAACAGGGCGTTATCCGACAAAAAACATTACCTCTCATATACATCAACGCTCCTGCACATCCTTTGCTGACGGCATACAACCGCCAGGGATGACGGAAGTGTCGAAAATGCAGGAGCATATTTTCGACCAGGCCATCCATGGCCATAAAAAAGGGAGTAACCGTGTGGCTACTCCCGTTGAATTGGGTCGGAATTATACTGTAATTACACATGAAATGTCCATCCAGATAAACTAATAAGAGATGCATCCTGATAAGAAAAAATACCTGATTTGTACACTTGATGATTTAAAAGAATCTGGTTGTTATGGTTGGGAGAGTGTTATCAACAAACCACCTCTTCAATATTTTCTGATTTATCATGAAAATAAAGTCCATAGTTATCTGAATTGTTGTCCTCACACCGGTGTCAATCTTGATTAGCTCCATAACCAATTCCTCAACAGTAGTAATGAATTTATTCAATGTGCCACTCATGGTGCTTTGTCTAAAATAGAGGATGGTCGATGTCTGTAAGTTCCTTGTGTCGGAGATCAACTATAAATTATCGATAATGAAGTTATCGAAGGTAATATCTCTCTATATTTGTAAGGATTAAATCAGCTAACATGGTATTTTTAATGTAATTTATTACGTTGTGGTGCTAACCTTGCTAAATAATGAGGAACATACACTAATAACGCATTTAGGTCGGATCTATTCCTTAAAAAATGAGTACAAAGAAACGTCATCTCAATGCCCTAAAAGCCGGTCAAAAATTACACTGGTACGAGATTCGGGACATATTAGGCCAAGGTGGTTTTGGTATAACCTATCTCGCTCAGGATCTTAATCTTGAACATGAAGTTGCGATAAAAGAATACTTACCTGTAGATCTTGCTATACGAACTAAAAGTGGCACTGTTTCACCCGTCTCAGAAGAACAGCATGAAAGATATTATTGGGGATTAGGGCGTTTTCTTGATGAAGCACGCACTGTTGGACAATTTAAACATCCTAATATTGTTCAGGTACGTAACGTTTTTGAAGCTAATAATACAGCTTATATGGTCATGGAATATGAGCTCGGCGAAACATTTCAGGATATTCTTAACCGACGAAAAACCATCTGTGAAGAAGATCTTAAGACTATAATTTTCCCTATCGTCGAAGGCATGAAAGTGGTTCATGCGTCAGGTTATATTCATCGCGATATCAAACCGGCAAATATTTTTCTGCGAGTTGATGGTGACCCGGTATTACTGGATTTCGGCTCTGCAAGAACATCTCTGGTACAGGGTGATCAATCCTTAACCAGTATTTTTTCACGGGGCTATGCGCCTATTGAGCAATATCACTCCAGTGAGGAAACACAAGGGGCCTGGACAGATATCTACGCACTAGGCGCAACCATGTATCGCGCCATCAGTGGTGTACCTCCCACAGATGCTGTTGATCGTAGTGCAGCAATAGCTCAAATAGAAAGTGATACTTACGTGTCGATTACTGAAATTGCTGGAAATGATTACTCTAGTGATTTTTTACAAGCAGTCGACTATGCCTTGCAATTTCGACAACAAGATCGACCACAATCTATGGCAGAATGGATTGCTACTTTCGATCGACGAAACGACAGCGAACGAAATCAATTTAATGATGATACTTCATTACTTGATGAACATATCTCTGAAGCAGAATCCGGTGATGCTATGGCACAATCGAAACTTGCCTTTATGTACGCAAAAGGTATCCATGCAAAAAAGAATGAGAAAACAGCAATTTACTGGTTCAAGGAAGCAGCAGCAAGCAATCACGTTAATGCCCAATACAATCTGGCATTAATGTATGCCAAGGGAAAAGGCGTAGATCAAGACTATCACGAAGCCTTGAAATGGTATGAGTTAGCTGCAGAGCAAGGCGATATAATTTCTCAATTTACGCTTGGCAACATGTATAGCAAAGGCATTGGAACCGAAAAAGATACTGAGCTTGCATTTAAGTGGTTTATGAAAGCAGCTGAACAAGAAGATACCAATGCAGAATACAAAGTTGCTGAAATTCTAAATAAGGGAATAGGTGTTGCAGAAGATTTAACGGCAGCACATACATGGTATGAAAAGGCTTCAGCAAAAGGGCACACTTTGGCACAAATGAAGCTGGCTTATATGTACGGAAAAGGTCATGGAACACAACGAAATGATACTGAGGCATATCACTGGTTTAGAAAAGCAGCTGAGCAAGGCCATCCGAAAGCGCAATACAACCTTGGTGTTATCTATGCCAAAGGTCGCGGTATAGAAAAAAATATCGATGCAGCAAAAAAATGGTATGGGCTCGCTGCTGCCCAGGGCGATGCGCATGCTAAGCAAGCACTCTCTCGTCTTAACTCATAAACTTTTTACAGCAATATTCTCAGGTTCTTTTATCCAACCACTCTCCAACAGAAGGTGGAATCATCTTTTGCGCCCTACCACTTACATAGATACCAATGTGACCACCTGGAAACTCCAGAGCAGTATAGTCTTTTGATCCAACACATCCTTCCAATGCCTTAGAAGCATCTGGTGGCACAAGGTGATCATCTTTGGCATATATATTCAATATCGGTACAGTAATGTTTTCCAAATCAACAAGCTCTTTACCAATTTTAACAGTTCCTTTAACCAGACCATTATCTTGATAGAATTGTTTTATGAATTCTCGATAAGCTTCGCCGGCTTGGTCAGGACTATCAAAAATCCATTTTTCCATACGCATAAAATCTTTGGCTTTTTGAGTGTCATCCAGGATGTTCACCATGTCCACATATTTTTGTCCCATTAACCTGAACGGCTTCATGGTCAAGAATGTCCAGTTCAATAATTCACCCGGGATATTACCAATGGTATCTACCAGTAAATCAATATCGATATTGCGTACCATGTGACTCAACAAATCATCTTTGGTATGAAAATCAATTGGCGTTACTGTCATAATTAGATTTTTTACCTTATCTGGATGTAGCGCTGTGTAACAACAACTGAAAGTACCACCCTGACAAATACCTAGCAAATTAATCTTTTCGAGATCGTGTCTATCACAAATTTCACCAACACAACGATCAATATAACCGTTAATATAATCATCAAGTGTAAGAAAACGATCACCGCTGTCTGGATAACCCCAGTCAATCAAATAGACGTCAAGACCCGCATCCAATAAGCCCTGAACCATGGAGCGCCCATCTTGTAAGTCAGCCATATATGGTCGGTTCACAAGTGCATAAACGATCAGTACGGGAACTGGATTAGGCTTGTCTGTATGTGGAATATAGTGATACAGCGTTAACTTATCTTCTTCATAAACGACTTCTTTTTCTGAAGCGCCCACATCTATATCACCAATTTCACTCAGCGTATTAAGACCCTGTGACAACTTGTTATTAAATTCGTAAACTTCGTTCGCAATCTGATCTGGCTGCATTTGAAATGGAAACACGGTTTACTCCTCAGTTTAAATTTTTATAACCATCATGCCTGAATCAGCAGGTGCTTTTCTTCTTCTTACTGATTGTGCTCTGGTTTTCTTTGCTTTTGTAGTAGACACGCTTTTTACTGCTGTTTTTTTTCTGGCAGCTTTCTTTGCCTTTTTTTCTTTTGCTTTCGCAGCAGTACTTTTTTTACTACTGACTTTTTTCTTTGACGTCTTTTTTACCTGACTTGTGAGTTTTGTATTTGTATCAGCTTTTAAAACTTTTATTTCCTTCTTCAAACCAGACACTTCTTTGTGCAACTGTTTTATTTGTTGCTGATCAACTTTAAATTTATTTCTCATGTCAAACAATTCACGACGCACTACTTGTAGACGTTCCTTAACAGTATCCATCCCTTTTTGCGTCGGAATATTCATTTCTGATAATGATTTATCCACAGATTTCTGATTATGCTGTTTGAATGCCATCAAACTATTGACCATTGCACTATAGAGTTGTGTATATTCTTCACTGTAAACAAATTCTGCATAGGCATCTTCATTTGCATCTACCCAAAGATCATATATTTCACGAAGACTGGAAATATTTTTATCTTCTTCTGCAAGCTTAAAGATTTTTTTCTTTAATCCCTCAAGCGCCTTGGTGTTAACACGTGAGTTTGCACCATTAAATTCATTTGATGCCTTCTGGTACTCACCCCAAAGCTTGATACCTTTTAAGTGCTGTTCCTGGGATTCTCGCGTGTAACCAATACCGGGCATCGATAAATACTTTTCTGCGGCCGACTGCAAAGAATCACTATTAAACTGCTGCAGAAAATCATCTGGTATCATCGAAGCTGAAGAGAATGGGTTTTGCGTAGTCTCCGTGGACATTTGTTGCCATACGTTCTGCATTTGTTTGATGCTGTTTGTCGCATCGGTTCCATGCTCGGAAAAGAAAGATTCGATGCCATTAATATAGGTTTCTAACTGTTGTTGCCAATCACTGGATGTTTTATCCAGTTCATTATAAGTTTTCATGAATCCCGACATTTGTTCAGAAAACATATTATAGACCTTCGCCTGTTCAATTAGCTTGGTATAAACATGCTGAACTTCATTCGGCATCATCCCTGTAGATGATTGAGATTGTCCCCAGTATTCCATTGCTTTGGACCAGGCATCAGTCACGCTAGCGGTACTAGATTGTTTTGCCTCTGGTGACATTGTTTGACTCAACTGTGCCCACGCATCGAGAAAGGTCTTTTGGGCGGTATGAAAATCATTATCGCCGAATGGATTTGATGTTTTATTCCAATAATCCATGGCCTGGGTTAAGGCGTCATTCACATTAGCTGTACTGGATTGTTTTGCCTCTGGTGACATCGTCTGACTCAACCTTGTCCAAGCGTCTTGAAAGGCCTTTTGGGCGGCATGAAAATCATTATCGCCAAACGGATTAAATGTGTTATCGCTCATAGTGTTCTTTCCATTAGATTCAAAATACTAAATAGATCTCTGATAATATCATGGCAACATAAGCAAACAAATATAACCAGATAATATACAGCCTAATTCAAACTTTCAATTTACTGTTATTGCTACTTCCGCTGTCCATAAGCATGTCGCTTCGGACTTTCTCGGTTCACTCCTCTTCGCTCTATCGCCTAACTTCCTGTAAACGTCTCGCTGCATACGACCTCCACGGATGGCGGAAGTGTCGAAAATGCAGGTGTAATTTTCGACCACTCCATCCCTAAACGCGTCGCTTCGGACTTCCTCGGCAACCGCTCCCGGCGTTGCTCTACCTCCTGCATCCGTGCAGTCGTATCCTCTCGCGACATTACCTACACGGGCGTAGGTACTTAGGATTCGTCTTGAACAAGAATCCTGACACTCCATCCATGGATATTCATCGTTTGTGTGCTCCCTGCATAAACGATATTGCCTACAGGGATGTGGGCACTCAGGATTTGTCTGGAGCAAAAATCCTGACATTACGTCCCTGTAAATAAAAAAAACCCGTATAACGATTCGTTATACGGGTTTCTAAATAGAGGAGGAACTAAATCCTTTTATAATTAAGCCGCAGCTTTTTTATTTGACTTCTTTGCTACTGGAGTACTTTCAGTTGTTGCTTCTTCAGTAGTTTTTTCAACCCAATTAGCAACTTCATCACGTGAATCAGTCAATAGGTCTGTAGTCTTACGAGTGAATTCCATAACCTTATTACCGTATTCACTTACAAAATCAGCTTCAGCAGTCATTGCATCTTTGTAATTAGTGGTAGCACCAAGAGTTTTGGTCAATTCAACACCAGATTCGATGCTGTAAGTAGCTAACCCCATCTGTAATTCAGTTAACTCTTTCAGAGCCTTATTGTTGATTGAAGCTAATTCTTGCATAGTGCTGTATGATGCTTTGCTCATTTCTGCCATTTTTTCAAAGTATTCGTTTTGCATTTTGATAATCTCCTAAATTTGAATATGTCTTAAATCTACACTTATTGTGCACTGCAATATATTGCAATGCAACATTTATTTGCTATAAATTTAGTACCAATAGCACTTCTAACTGAAGATCTATGGCAGAAATAGGAAATTGACGCCGAAAAAAATAAACAAAAAAAGCTAAGTAATTGTTAATAATGCAATTCTTCAGGAGAAGATGAATATGCTTCCATCGCATCTACAATCTCTTTTTTTGCTTCTTCTACACCATACCAAGCATCAACTTTAACCCATTTATTAGGCTCCAGATCCTTATAATGTTCGAAAAAATGGGTGATCTGGTTTAATAATGCCGGCTGCATATCATCCGGGGAATGCACATTGACATGGAACTTGGACACTGAATCTAATGGAATAGCTAAAATTTTACTGTCATCTCCTGCTTCATCTGTCATCGCCAATACACCGATTGGCCGACAACGTATGACTGAGCCATGGATTAAAGGCATTGACGTTGCCACGATGACGTCTATAGGGTCACCATCTTTGGCCAAGGTCTTCGGAATATAGCCATAGTTGCAGGGATAACGCATCGCCGTATTTAAAAACCGGTCGACAAACATCGCTCCAGTTTCCTTGTCCAGCTCATACTTTACAGGCTCACCATTTAATGGGATCTCAACGATGACATTAATTTCTTCCGGAGGATTTTTACCGGGACCAACTCTATCTAGATTCATTTAACAACCTCACTTATTTATTAACTCTATTTTCAATTAAATCATCGACTACCGCTGGCTCGGCAAGTGTGCTGGTATCACCAAGGTTATCAAGTTCATTGGCGGCAACCTTTCTTAAAATTCGACGCATAATCTTACCTGAACGTGTTTTTGGTAAGCTTGGCGCCCACTGGATAATATCCGGGCTAGCTATGGGGCCGATCTCTTTTCGTACATGTTTAACCAATTCCTGCTTCAATTCATCCGTTGCCTCGATACCACCCATTAAAGTGACATAAGCATAAATACCCTGACCTTTAATATCATGTGGATAGCCGACAACGGCAGACTCTGCAACGGCATGATGCAAGACTAATGCACTTTCAACTTCTGCCGTTCCCATTCTATGTCCTGAAACATTAATCACATCATCCATTCTACCCGTAATCCAGTAATAACCGTCTTCATCACGGCGAGCACCGTCGCCACTGAAATACATGCCGGGATACGTTGAAAAATAAGTCTCTTTAAAACGCTCATGGTCGCCGTACAACGTACGCATTTGACCTGGCCACGGGCGTTTAATGCAAAGTGCGCCCTCACCAACACCCTCAACTTCCTTGCCTTTATCATCAATCAAACAAGGCTCAACACCAAAAAACGGTACTGTAGCTGATCCTGGTTTAAGATCGGTCGCACCGGGCAATGGCGTAATTAAATGTCCTCCTGTCTCTGTCTGCCACCAGGTATCAATAATAGGGCAATGCCCATTACCAACAATATGGTAATACCATTCCCACGCTTCCGGGTTAATCGGTTCACCAACCGTACCTAAAATACGAAGACTTTTTCTGCTTGTTTTATTAACAAACTCATCACCTTTACCCATTAAAGCTCGAAGTGCTGTGGGTGCGGTATAAAACGTATTCACCTTATGTTTGTCGACGACTTGCCAGAAACGACTCGCATCTGGATAAGTCGGTATACCTTCAAACATTAATGTTGTTGCAGCGTTACATAACGGACCATAAACAATATAGGAATGGCCTGTGACCCAACCGACATCCGCAGTACACCAGTAAATGTCACCATCATGATAATCAAAAGCATATTTATGCGTCATCGCAGCATATAACAAATAGCCGCCAGTCGTATGCACCACACCTTTCGGTTTTCCGGTAGAACCCGATGTGTATAAAATGAAAAGAGGATCTTCTGCATCCATTTCTTCAGGAGGACATTCACTCGATACATCAGCCATCAATTCGTGATACCAAACATCACGAACAGCTTGCCAGGGAACTTCATTTCCTGTGCGTTTAACAACAAGAACGGTATGTACATTAGGACACTGTGATACGGCAGTATCTACATTTGTTTTTAGTGGTGTATTTCGTCCACCACGAACACTTTCATCGGCAGTAATAACTACTTTGCAATCAGCATCAAGAATACGATCTTTCAAAGCCTCAGGAGAAAAACCACCAAATACAATGGAATGGACTGCTCCAATTCGTGTGCACGCTAACATAGCAACGGCGGCTTCCGGGATCATCGGCATATAGAGTGATATTCGATCACCTTTTTCAACACCGCGTGACTTAAGCACATTTGCAAATTTACAAACTTGCTCATGTAACTCTCTATAAGTAATTTTTTTATCGACATCAGGGTCGTCACCTTCCCAAATAATCGCAACTTGATCAGCACGTTCTTCAAGATGCCTGTCGAGACAATTATAACTGACGTTTAATTTTCCTCCAGCAAACCAGTTTATTCTGGCATCAGAATAATCCCCGTCCTGAACCTTATCCCATCTGGAAAACCAGCTTAAAAATTCATCAGCTTGCTCACTCCAAAATGCATCAGAATCATTAATGGATCGTTCATACATTTCGCTGTATTTATCTTTATTAATAAATGCGTGATTTGCTACAGTCTCTGGGACTGCATAAAGTTTATCTTCAGACATAGTATTATCTCTCTTTATATTGTCTTAAAGCTGGGATTTAAAAGAATAGTAAATATTACTTTACGATGTGTTTTTTATTTAGATTCCCAACGATTAATGCGTCGATAGATTGTTGATCTATTTACACCTAGCACTTTCGCTGCTTTACTGATGTTACCTTGTGTTTCAGTAAGCGTTTTTCTTATTAATTTATCTTCAACTGAATCCAGAGTTAATAATTTATTTCTAGACGTTATCGAGTCCGCATTAGCCATACAAAAACTTTCAGGCATATCAAGCAACTTGATTTGCTGACCAGTTATGGTCAATACCCAGCGCGCACTCTGGTTTCGTAATTCACGTATATTTCCCGGCCAATTATAATGAAGCAATGTATCTTCAACTTCGGTGGAAATCTGAAGCCTTGTCCTGCCTGCTTCGGCACAATCTTCTTGCAGAAAATAATCTAATAACTGCAAAATATCTTTTCCCCGCTTCCTAATGGGAGGAATCACAATCTCTATGACGTTAAGCCGATGATATAAATCACGTCGAAACCGTCCCTCTTCAACTGCCAGTAATAATTCTGAACTTGCTGTAGAAATTATTCTCACATTCAGAGAAGCAGGTTTAACACTACCTAAACGTGTAATGCATTTTTCATCGAGTACTTTTAATAATTTCGACTGCATCGTCAGATCAAGCGAATCAATTTCATCAAGAAACAAGGTTCCATTATTTGCAGCCTCGAACTTACTAATTTCCCCCTCTTTCTTGGCACCAATGAATACACCCTGCACATAACCAAACAATTCACTTTCAAATAAATCTTTTGCAAGAGCACTACAATTAATCGAAACAAAGGGGCCGGCTTTTAATAAACCATCAGCATGTATCGCATGCGCAATAAGTTCTTTTCCGGTTCCTGCCTCACCCGAAAGAAGAACACTATTATGCAATACATCCTGAGCGGCCATTTTGGCAATATTTAATGTCTCTTTGAAAACAGTCGATTCACCGATAAGATTTTTAAACGTATATTTCGCAGAACTTATATTTTTTCTGTCTTCTTTAGTATGTTGATACTCAGTTTTATTAACTGTTTTTCCGCATGGAAAAAGGACGGCAATGCCTAAACGTTCTCCTCTCTTTTCAACCGCTTTTATAATACATCTCGCCGAACCCGTGATTGAGTTATAAAGTTCAACCTGACATTCTTTTTCAATTCCATTTAACAAGCATTTATTTACGTTGATACATAATTCAGGATATAACTGTTTAAACGCATTTTTCATTAAAGATAGAGTAGGTAAATCTAATAAATTTCGAGCCTCTCTATTAGCCTCTATTACGTTTCCTGTTTCATCCAGAACGAGTAATCCATCACTAGGGAAATCTTTCTTAATATCAAAAAATATATTACGTAATATTTCACGTCTTTGAAGAAATGTATTTGATAAATATAATTCGACCGAATGGCTAATTGATAGGGCTAAAGCCATTGTTTCTGCATGAATATTTTCTACCGGGCCAGTAATATCTATACAACCGATAACCGATTGATCGCCTGGATTATGTATTGGTGCACCGTAACAGACCCAGGGTTGCCAGCTTTGACAATAGTGTTCCGTTCCCATGACAAGTTCGGGTTTACCCAGTGCCAGTGTCGTACCAATTCCATTAGGACCAACAACTTCTTCGCCCCAACAACTACCCGGTCTAAAGTTAATGTTTTCTAAACGATTTTGAATTTGTTGGTGACCAACTGAATACAGCATTCTTCCCGCTTTATCTGCCAGTACAATGACATGCCCGGTGTCTTCGACTGTTTGAGCCATACGATCAAGCACTACCTTAGCTGATAAACCTAAATATTCGGTATGAAGTTTGGCATCAATTTCTTCTAAAGAGATAACCGAACGAGCACGTTCTTCATGTGGATTAATACCCAGATCACGACAGCGTTGCCAACTTTTGGCGATCACATTTCGCGGCTCATTCTTGGCAAATTCCCCTGTAGAAACAAAATATTCCCATGCGTCGGCTGTCGACCGCAATGACGCCGGGATATTGTTTAGAGCTATTGTTTCTGTCAAGCCTGAGAATGTTTTCATCTTTCTACAGCATCAATAATCTATATGAAGGAAAATTAGACATCATATACCTGTCAATAGGCATTTTTAACCTCTTTTGCAAGAAGCTTGCTGTCGCTGTTGCAATTTGCAACATCACCTCTCATTTTACGACTATACCTATGATACTTGGAGCTACAGAGTGTAACTTTCAATGGAAATACCGTTAGATTCACGTTTTATCATGGAATCGAGACTGTTTAGCTATGGCGAACTGAAAAATGTACCTGTCATGGGAAGAACTATTCTCAATAGAATAATAATTAATCTAATTTTTAGAAAATACTTTTTTCAAGATTTCAGTCGTTCGTGCTGCAGGATTATCCCGGATTAATTTTTCCTCATTTGCAACAAGACTAAACAAACTTTCTATCGCTTTATCAGTAACATACTTATCCAGATCCAGAGACTCGATATCAATAAACTTTGACATCATTCCCAGATTATCGATTAAAGCCTTGTACTTTACCGTTACACCAACACGATTGGTTGCCTGTTTTACTATAGGCAAGAATTGCTGTTGCAACTGACTTCCACCTTTGTCCTTAAGATATTCTGTTGCCGCATTGTCAGAGCCCTGTAAAATACCGTAAGCATCTTCTATCGACATGGATTTGATTGCATTGCTAAAAATAGACATTGCTTTGGGTGTCGCTTCTTCTGCTGCACGATTCATAGAAAGAACAAATTGATCAGCAATCTTATCTTGCCCCAATTTTCTTAATCCCGATTCAACTGCTTGTAGTTTTTCCGGCATAGGAATTTTTAATTGCGGGTGACTTAGAAAACCATTTTCTTTACCCAATACATTGACGGCTGATTGACTGCCTTTAATTAAAGCCTCTTTCAAAGCAGAAACAATTTCATCATTACTTAAACTATTACTAATTGCTGGCGCACTCAATAACTCTGATGACTTTCCCTTAAATATTTCGAGAAAATCATCCCAGGCGGCAGAAGTTGTTACAGATAACCCTGTTAACAACATTAATAATACTAATTTTGAAATAATTTTAATTTTCATTATAGGTATCCACATCATTAATTTTTCTATTTGCGGAATAAAAAAAGGGCAATCAAAAGATTGCCCTTCAACTTAATACTTAAAATTAAATATTAACGAGCCAAAACATCTACACGACGATTTTGAGCTCTTCCTTCTCTAGTATTATTAGAAGTGACAGGGTTGTTTTCACCCTTACCAACAGCACGAACACTCGCAGTCACACCTTTAGATACTAAGTAATCTTTAACCGCATTAGCACGGCGCTGTGACAAGGCCTGATTGTAATCATCAGCTCCGTTACTATCTGTATGACCTTCTACAGTGAAAGATGAACTTGAATGTGCATTTATTTTTGCAACCGCACCATCAAGAATAGATTTAGCTGTACTAGTCAACGTTGCACTATCAAAAGCAAAATGCACACCTTCCAGAGAAACAATCTTGATTGAACAACCCGCCAGATCAACTACATTACCTAATGGAGTTTCAGGACATTGATCAAGATAATCAGGAATACCATCACCGTCATTATCTACAGCACAACCATTGCTTTCAACCTTGACGCCTTCTGGAGTAAAAGGACACACATCATCAGCATCAACAACACCATCATAATCCTGATCATCAGGCCAATAATGTCCAGTCTGTTCTGTAACCATAGGTGCAGAGGTTCCAACAGGGCCGCAGAAATACTGACCTAAAGCCCCACCAACAATTGTGCCTACGCCTGCGCCTAACGGGCTAGCAAAAGCACCAACAGTAGTACCCGTTAATGATGCGCCTAGAATACATTGATTCACGTCTTCTTCTGTCATAGCTGCATCTTCTTTAGCCAAAATCGCACAGCCACTTAAAAATGAAAAACTGATTAATAAAAATAAAACCCGCTTCATGCCTCGCTCTCCTTTAATAAAATAATATTGATATTCAAACTGGAAATTTATTCTTCTTTTCTAACATACTGACTATAGTATTAATTTTGCTTTGCTGCGTACTTATTTGAAACATAGTTATCAACTATCTCTCGAAATTCTGCAGCAATATTCTCTCCGCGTAATGTAACTGTTTTCTTGCCATCAATAAACACAGGAGCAGAAGGTAATTCGCCGGTGCCTGGCAAACTAATGCCAATATCAGCGTGTTTACTCTCTCCTGGCCCATTAACAACACAGCCCATAACAGCGAGCGTCATTTCTTCTACGCCTATGTATTTATCTCGCCAGATTGGCATCTGACTTCGCACATAGGCTTGAATATTATCAGCTAACTCCTGAAAAACAGTGCTCGTCGTACGACCACATCCCGGACAAGCTGTAACAAGCGGCGTAAATGATCGCAATCCCATCGTTTGCAACATTTCCTGAGCCACAATAACTTCATTGCTTCGATCGCCGCCCGGTTCAGGCGTTAACGAAAC
>CAYTIZ010000007.1:0-21395 GCA_964437885.1 uncultured Enterobacteriaceae bacterium | reverse complement strand
GCTACCAATAACGAGTCATTTATACTAGCCAAGGCGTAAGGCATGTTTAAGGTATAAGCTCGGGGCCAATACAATGATTGATTGTGGTCAACTAAATCGCTACTGCTTTGCCCAAGCACATGATCACAATCGCTGCCGTTTTTGTCCGGAATACCTTTCCAAATCATGATTCGATTATTGCCTGCATCTGATATACATAAATGACCACGCCACATTGCAATACCATGTGGCCAGCGCATACTCATAGCACTGGGATCCTTGCCGGCATTCTCATCACGATTGTTGAAATTAATCTGGCCAAGCACAATGTCTGCATCCTGGCCGTTGCTTGTTGGCAGTCCTTTCCAAATTAATACTCGACGGTTTTCAGAATCGGCGATAATAAGATGGTTATCCTCCCAAGCAACTCCATAAGGCCAATGCATAGAGCTAGAGGTAGCTTCGACTTTACCGTGATTAGCCTCGTTACTTAAAAAATCGTTTTGTCCTAATACAATATCTGCAGGTACATTATTGTCTTCTGGTATCGTCTTCCATATTAATATTCGATGGTTCCAGGCATCAGCAACAGCCATTCCCTCACCACAAACGCAAATGCCAGTGGGCACATTGACTGAAGATGCAGACACATCGACTTTGCCATTACGTCCTTCAGAATAAAAATCTTTTTGACCAATCACCCAATCAGCAGGGGTTGTGTCATTAGTTGGTGTCTGTTTCCAACCCAGTAAACGGTGGTGTCCTGTATCGCACACCCAAAGCGGTCCATCAGCCCCAATGATCGCGGCACCGCGAGGACCAAAACAGGTTTTTTTATCAGGCTTAACCCCTGTCGTTACCATTGATGGTACTCGAGCATCACCGAGGACGGAGTAGGGTTGTTCACTCAACAACGGCAGATGTGGTACTAGCCTAGCTTCTGCAACTCTCAATGAAGGATCCGGTGCAACCTTCATGGTTACTTTTGTAACAGTTGGTTTTGAATTAGGTTGATCTAAATCTTCTGTACGAATACTCATGATAATTTTACTTCCACTCTGTCGTCGGTGACTCGCACTGCATGGGTATGTAATTGTACTTCCGGTGCGGTTAAACATTCACCAGTTTCTAGTGAGTATTCAAAGGCATGATGTGGGCAGATAAGAATACCCTGATGTACTTCACCCATATCCAAAGGCATGCCCATGTGTGCGCAGGAATTTTCATAGCAGGTGACTTTGTTATCGAAGCGGCTTAATAACACCTCATTGTTACCAACGGTTGTTACTTTAATTTGGCCTTCGGGAACGGCATCGAGTTTACAGACAAACACCCAACCAGGGTCTTCACTACGGGCAAAAGGACTAACGAAATTAATCGCTACGCCATCAACGGGTTTTGCTGTAATTCCACCTTTTGCTTTCTTAACGGTGGTTATTTCTGGGCAGTATTCCTTGATTGCTTTTTCAACACCTTCAGATAGGGTTAGAGAAGATGCGGGACAGCCGTCACAGGCACCCAGTAAGCGGATAATAACGGTTTCAGGCTGTATAATTTCAACCAATTCAACATTGCCGCCATGACTTTCAAGATAAGGTCTCACGGAATCCAGTGCGTCTTCCACACGTTCATGCAAGGTTGCTTTGAGAATTTCGTGATGGCGAAGCACTGCATACACGACTTCGTCGCCTACGGCTTCTTTTAATACTGCAAGTGCTGCAGGTTCTGTTTTTAAAGCACGTATCAAGCGGGTAAACGCTTCCTTGTTTAAATCATCGTGTGCCTGCTTTATCGCTTTCAAAGCATTCTGTTGTTGCTCATCCCAATCGGCCGCCAAAGATTCCAATGATTGAATATCTTTTAGTAAGCTATCTAGGCTGACAACATTTGCTTCACTTATAGTTTCGGCAGTTGATGACATAAACGTCCTCAGTATAATTGTAGTCGTTTTTTATTCAATTAAGCGTATTTCAAATCTTTAAATAAGTAAGGTTGTAACGCACCGGAAATGAGACTGGCAATAATTATTGCGATCCATAGGGCAAGTCCCGCTTTCACAGCAACAATGATAATGACTGCTGCGATCACTGTACCAATGGCAGCTTGTTTAAAGACGTGACCCAAGTTTTTAAATAAACGGCCTTTGAAGAATAAAATAATTGATTGTTGAAACATATCTAACATGTGTGTTCTCCTAAAGTGAGTCTAAATAAACATTAAAATGATCAGGGCGATTATTACCCCAGGAACTGCTGCAATTGGGCCAAAGAAACTACCCATCATGGCAGCCAATTCATTGCCCATATGTTTGCCACCAACTATAATACCGCCAATGGCACCGCCAATGGCACCAAAAATAATGGCAATGATGCACCACAAGATGCCTGTTATTAGGGTTATTTCACCTGCCATCAAAGAGTTAATGATTGCTTCCACGATTATGTCCTCATTATGAATTTAAATAATTAGTTTATAGTGTATTAAATGCGCGTCTCACCGAAACCTTTGCCAGCACGGGATCCCGCCTCTCCAGTGCCAATGTCTGCTTCAAGTGATTCCAGTGTCTCATTGATAAGATTGGCTTTCGCTGTGTCACCATGCTGTGAAAATATTGCGGTGGCTTCTCTGTATAAATCCCGTGCCTGTCTTAATCGATCGCGGTTACCATCGTCCGGTTTTTCTAAATCATCTGGCAAGTTACACAGACAGTTGGCCTTATTGCAGATAGTGTTCGCATATTCGTAAGGTGTGTCAGTAACAGTGCGTACTTTGAGTGCTTCATCGTAAGCTTCCAGTGCACGTAAATTATTTTCCACCGCATGGCTACTGGAAGCATACTGTAAAGCGTTGCCCAAATTGTTTTGCAGCATGGCATATTCGCTAGGCTGATCGATAAGCGTGATTACTTTTAAAGCTTCCTGAAAAGATTGCACTGCCATGGCTTCTCGCATCTTTGCCCGTTCATCACTCATTGGGATGGAAAGATAAACCGTTGCCAAATTATTGTGCAAGATGGCGTACTCAGTGGGATAAGCGGAGCGTGTAAATACCTTTAATGAACGTTGGTATGCTTTAATTGATTCGGTGATAGGTACGGCATTCATTCCAGCTAGAGACTGCAAGACTAAGCCAAGATTCATTTCAGCCTCGGCGGCCTCTTCCGCAGTACCTGACTGGTTCAAAACTGCTAGTGCGGTTTCAAATTCAGCCTGGGCTTTGAAAAGGTATTCTGTACTATCACCGGGGATTGACTGCAGTGCAGTACCTTTTCTAGCGTGAGTTCTAGCGATTAATAATATTTCGTTTTCAGGGCAGATTTCAAGCGCTTTATCGTAGAGAGTAACTGCATTAAACAATTGTTGCGGTGATTTAGGTTTTTGTTGTAGCCCCGTTGCAATTTGGATAAGCAGGTCAACTTTCTCGATGTCGCTGATGTTTTCTTCTTCAATCGCTAAAAGTGCCTGATTAAACTCGTGTTTCTGTAAATTATCCGCCACTTAACAGCCCCTTTCGTTGGAATTATTTAAATTGAGGTCAATACAGTAACCGACTTGGGTAAAATCAGTCAAGTTATTTATCATAATGATAACTTAGTATGCATAATAGCTAGATAATTTAAATATGAGTGATATTAATTTGTATTATGTAAACTTTATATGCATAATCGTTTCAATGAACAGTGAATCAACAATTATTATCTCTGGCTACACATCAAAAGAAGCGATTGCCTTGCATCGTACTTTAAGCAAGCATTACGCTATTAACGTTATAGATGATATTGATGAGGTGTTGTTATTGCTAGACACCGAGGACATTGATTTATTGTTGTGTAAACACACTGTAGGACGATTTGATGCCCTTGATTTGTTGTGCAAATCACGAATATCCCATCCCGAAGTTGTACGCCTGCTTGCCGGAGATTTCGATAAGGAAGAGATACTCAATGCTACCGAGTCGGCGGCAATATACCAATTTGTATCAACTAACTGGTCTGCGAAACAAGTTGAACTACTCATAAAGCGAGCGCTGGAAAATAGAGTCTTGTCCTATCGTCATCGTCATCTAAGTCGTGATTTGAAAATTGCTGAAGATGTTCTTAAGCAGCAACAGATTGAAGATAATCCACACAACCAATTTGAAAAAATGGTTTATTGCAGTGCCAATATGGCATCCATGTGCAATCAAGCGCTGAAAGCTGCAACGACCAATTTGCCTATTCTGATACAAGGCGAAACGGGTACTGGTAAGGAGTTAGTGGCTCGCGGAATACATTACAATAGTAATAGAAGTGAACAACCATTATTGGTGCATAACTGTGGCGGTATGTCAGATGAGTTGTTACATTCAGAGTTGTTTGGGCACAAACGCGGTGCCTTTACCGGTGCAATTAGTGATCGTATGGGGCTATTTCCTGCAGCTGATGGAGGTACCGTTTTCCTTGATGAGATTGCAGATGTTTCACCCTCATTTCAAGTTAGCTTATTGCGATTTTTACAGGAAGGTGAAGTTAAACCCTTAGGTAGCGATCAGATCATCAAATGTAATGTTCGTATAATCGCTGCTTGTAACAAACCCTTAGATGTTCTTATTAGTAAGGGAGAATTCAGGCAAGATTTATATTATCGATTAAATGGATTTCAGTTAAATATACCACCGTTACGAAAACGCTTGGAAGATGTCAATGTATTAACTGAGTTTTTGGTTAAAAAGTTTTCTTCTGAAATCAATCGAACTATTCTGGGTGTTTCGCCAGGAGTAATGGAGCAATTTCTATTATATAGCTGGCCAGGTAATGTGCGTGAACTGGAAAACGAAATAAAACGTATGATAGCGCTTTCCGATAACGCTACTTTCATTATGGAAGCAACACTGTCACCGCATATTGCAGCCTTGATACCAAAAGTTAAATCTAAGGGTATTGATTATTCACTTGACGGCATCTCCCTTAAAGAAAAAGTTGAACAAATGGAGGCGAAAATTATTATAGAAGTATTAGAGCGACTAAGATGGAACCAGAGTAGGTCAGCGAAAGAGCTGGGATTATCACGTGTAGGTTTATCTAACAAAATCAAGCGGTATAATCTCGCTACGCATATTGCCGTGGCTTAAAATCAACCCAGCCCTTTCAATCGAGTACAGAGCTAACAACCTCTCAATATGTACCTTTTTATACTATAAAACAACTTTTAAATGCTTACTTTCTTTACATAAACCACCGCATACTTTGTATGCTATTAGCGATAAATATCATTTTAAATCATCAGTATTATTCTTAAGTACTTGTTAAATGGAACTATTATAAATCGGCATAGATGTTGCATTATCAGTTAATATCGCATCAAACGCGTAGATTTACTGTATTTTTGTAAACTAATCAAATTGGAGGATGACAATGGCTAATATTCTATGGTTACAGGGTGGAGCTTGTTCTGGCAACACCATGTCTTTTCTTAATGCAGAAGAACCTAGTGCTTGTGATCTGGTAACAGATTTTGGTATGAATATTCTTTGGCAGCCATCATTGGGTGTGGAACTTGGTGATGACGTTAAGAATATTTTAACCAATTGTGTTTCAGGTGAAACGAAACTAGATATATTTGTATTTGAAGGCTCAGTTGTTAATGCACCTAATGGCAGCGGTGAATGGAATCGATTCTGTGGTCGCCCGATGAAAGAGTGGGTGCGGGAATTGTGTGATGCTGCTGACTTCGTCGTTGCACTTGGTGATTGTGCTACCTGGGGTGGAATACCTGCGACTGCTCCTAACCCTTCTGAATCTCAAGGCTTACAGTTTTTAAAACGAGCAAACGGTGGATTTCTTGGTTCAGATTTTACAAGTAAAGCAGGATTACCCGTGATTAACATTCCTGGTTGTCCAGCCCATCCAGACTGGGTGACTCAGATACTGGTCGCTATTGCTACGGGTCGTACAGGAGACTTAGCATTGGATGAATTCCAACGCCCAAAAACATTTTTCCAAAGCTTTACACAAACAGGTTGCACCAGAAACATGCATTTTGCTTACAAGGTTTCGACTACTGAGTTTGGTCAACGTAAGGGTTGTTTATTCTACGATCTAGGTTGTCGTGGTCCGATGACTCATTCGCCTTGTAACCGAATTTTGTGGAATCGTGTATCTTCAAAAACTCGTGCAGGTATGCCTTGTCTTGGTTGTACCGAACCGGAGTTCCCGTTCTTTGATTTAGCACCGGGAACCGTATTTAAAACTCAAACAGTTATGGGTGTGCCAAAAGATCTACCGACAGGCGTAGATAAAAAAGGCTATATCAAGTTAACAGGTGCAGCAAAAGCTGCGATGCCTGCATGGGCTGAAGAAGACATATTCGTCGTTTAAAGGAGACATAAAATGTCACAAGTACAAACATTAGATATCTCACCAGTTGGTCGCGTTGAAGGCGACTTAGACGTTCGTGTCGATATTGAAGATGGCGTAGTTACCAATGCTTGGACCTCAGCAGAGCTGTTCAGGGGTTTTGAAATTATACTTAGAGACAAAGATCCGCAAGCTGGTCTGGTGGTAACACCACGAGCATGTGGTATTTGCGGCGCATCACATTTAACCTGTGCTGCATGGGCACTCGATACGGCATGGGGAACAGAAGTGCCTCGCAATGCTATTCTTGCCCGTAACCTAGGTCAACTAGCAGAAAGTCTACAAAGTTTACCACGTCATCATTATGGTCTATTTATGATAGACATGTGTAATAAGAACTATAGAAACAGCCCATATTATGAAGAAGCAGTAAAACGCTGGGCGCCTTTTACAGGTACTAATTACGAACTTGGCGTTACCATTTCGGGACGACCGGTTGAAATTTATGCAATGTTAGGTGGTCAGTGGCCACATTCAAGCTTCATGGTACCTGGTGGTGTCATGTGCTCGCCAACATTAACCGATGTGACACGTTCATGGGGCATACTAGAACATTTTCGTACTAACTGGATTGAACCAATGTGGTTAGGTTGTTCGCTGGAGCGATACGAAGAAATAGAAACCTATGAAGATTTTATGGAATGGTTAGATGAAAAGCCTGAACATGCAAATTCTGATCTAGGTATGATGTGGAAAATGGGTTGCGACATCGGTTTAGATAAATACGGCAAAGGTCTCGATAAGTTCGTATCTTGGGGTTATCTACCTCATGAAGAGAAATATAACCATCCAACTATTGAGAACAGAAATCAGTCCGTCCAGATGCCAAGTGGTGTTTTTGACGGGGCGACTAACTCTCATAAACTGATGGATCAAGCCATGACACGTGAAGATGTAACTCATGCGTGGTATGACGAGGGTGGCGATGCTAAACATCCGTTTGATCGTACCACTCAACCAATATCTAACAATGAACATGATTTCGAGAAAAACTATACTTGGTCAACAGCAACTGTACACGAAGAAAATGGTCATCTCGAAGCCGGTCCACTTGCCCGTGAATTAATCTATGGTGGCGATCATATGGAAGATTGGCAATACCGTGATGGCTTACTTCTTGATATGTACAAAAAAATGGGTGGCGCTAATGTGTTGCTTCGTCATTTTGCCCGTATGCATGAAGTTAAGTATATCTATCGTCAAATGGAACGTTGCTTACGTGAATTGCGATTAGATGAGCCTTTTTACATCAAACCGAAAGAGCGTGATGGTAAAGGGTGGGGGGCAACTGAAGCGATTCGTGGTGCCTTGTGCCATTGGATTGAAGTGGAAGGAGGCAAAATAAAAAATTATCAAATCATTGCTCCGACGACATGGAATGTTGGACCACGTGACGAAGCAGAAGAACGTGGCCCAATAGAAGAAGCGTTAATTGGCACGCCCATAGCCGATCCAACTGATCCTGTTGAAGTCGGTCATGTGGCTCGCTCATTTGACTCATGTTTGGTTTGTACGGTGCATGCACATGATGCAAAGACTGGCAAAGAGTTATCTCGCTTTAAAACTTCTTAGGAGGTTTTCAAGGGGTGCCGGTTGTTGTGTTTACTTAGACCGGCACTCTTTTCTATTAATAAATCTAAAAATCTATGAGGTGCTATCGTGAGTGATGATGACGCGCTACGTGATCGAATTGGTCGTTTGATGGCGAGAGGGTTGAAAACTAAAACTGAACCCTTTCCAGAAAACAACATTGAATTTGAAAAAATACTCGTCGAGTTAAGAGATGTTGCTCCAGATTCATTGGAGGAAAAGCTTATTATTTCTGGATTTGTTGATAAGCCCTACGGAGAAGATGAGCAAAGATGTCTCGAATGCATGTATTATTTAGTGCACAGAAAATGGTGCGACTTACCTGAATTAGCTGTGCCTGTTGAAGCTGAATGGTGGTGCAGGTTATGGAGAATTTGATTCTCCTTATAACAAAGGCATAATGATGTTTCAAGAACAATTGAAAGTTGCCTTCGAAAATGAAAGGGACTTGGTTGCAAAAGAGTGTGGCAAGGGGGACTTTGCTGGACTGAACACTGCAACGGTTAATTTTTTTAAACGCTTGGATGATACAATCACGGGTGCATCTGTACATGTCGAACAAGGGATTCAGTGTAAAAAAGGCTGTTCCTATTGTTGCTACTTTAGAGTAGATGTAAGTGCAAATGAAGTGTTCGCCATTAGTGAACATATGAAAACCACCTTTAGCAGTAAACAACTAGAGCTCCATCTAAAAAAAGCAAAAAACACTAAGAAAGAAGTATCAATGTTATCACAGTCCAAGCGAGTCTCAACTAATGTCGCTTGCCCGTTACTGATTGATAATACGTGCAGTATCTATGCAATCCGTCCAGCAATGTGTCGTAAGATTCACTCAACCAATGTTGATGCTTGTAAACAATCTTATGATAACCCTGAAGACACTACTATCGAAAATGCAGAACATCCGGTATTGGCTGCTATAACGACAACCATGTTGACTGCTGCAAGAGATGGCTTTAAATCGCGAAAATTGGATGACGTAGTGTATGATCTCAGTGAGGTACTTATATTGGCTTTGGAAGATAGTAAGTACAAAAAAAGATGGTTGAATGGCAAGAAAGCTTTTCCCTGAATATATTGATTTAAAACACTTATGGAGATTTAAATGTTATCCATCATTGGTTGTGGAAATCCCAATAGGCAAGATGATGGTGCAGGCGTTTATGTAGCGCAAACACTTATATCACAATTGAATGATAACCCTTACGAAAATATTCAGGTCTTTGATGCTGGTACGTCGGGCATGGATATCATGTTTCAGGCACGTGGCAGTGATGCGTTAATTATCATTGATGCTAACCAAAGCGACTCTGCAGCGGGTACGATATTTCAAGTACCAGGTAAAGAACTGGAGAACATCCCAGAACCAAGCTACAACCTACATGATTTCCGCTGGGATAACGCCCTCTATGCCGGTCGTCGCATCTATAAAGATGATTTTCCCGAGGACATTAACGTATTTTTGATTGAAGCAGAAGGTCTTGATTTAGGTATAGGCCTTTCTGATAAAGTACAAAGGTCCGCTGATCGTGTTGTGGAGCTAGTGATGCAGCATATTAAAAGATACGTGGCAACAGAATGAAACAAATGCTACTTAAAAATGGCAACCTCTATATCGATAGTTCGCTGTACGAAACCTATTTTAACGATATTAATTCAGTAGCATTGCTAAAGAAAAACTCACTATTTCTACTCATGCCTGTTCAGCAAGCTGGTGGCGGCTTATTATTTAAGATTATAAATGCAAAAGGTGATCGAATTGTACATGCGATTGAGTTTTTTCAGCAACATGGGATTGGCCCTAGCGAAGAAAAATTGTTGGATGTGGAATGGAATGCGAAAATGGCGGCACTCGCATTTACAATCCCTGACTAGCCTATAGAATTAGGCTGAGTTGCAAGATAGAGAGTACATTTCGAATCTAATTTTCCTGTTCTTGTTAAATTATTTTCTTTTACTTATAAAAGTAATGCCTAAGTAGTTTAATTCAAAGGTGAAGATTGATATGGCAACATCAGATCAAAAGCATTCTATGGCAGAGCAGATTATTGTTACGGAAACAACAAGTTCTTTAGAGTACCCAACTTCTAAAATCATGTTAGAAGTACACCCTGATCGTGCTCAACTATACGAAGAACTGCATAACCGTCCTTATCCTAAAGTTGACACACCTTGTTGTGTGACTCATATTGCAGTTCTTGTTACTGAAGACCAACGTTCAGAAGAATACCAGCATTTAGTAACAATCTGTCGACGTTTCAACACTAATCCACCCGCTGAGGGAGCCTCTTGCTTTTACCATGATTTCGGAGGATTTGAATTACGCTGGGAAATTCATATGGAGTTCTCCACCTATACTTTTATTAGTTGTGATTCAAACCCTGACTCTTTCATTAAACAACCCTACACTGGACGTGCCTTGAAGTGTGTGCCCCACGATTGGTTACTAAAAGTACCAGGACATTCCATCGCAGCCGTTCACATTGCCATGGCAAAAGGTACTGAAACTTTAGATCAAAAACATCTTGATCATGCTTTTGAAAATATGCGAATTTCTGGAGGTGGCGTAGCCAAAGGCAAAGCTGAGGTCTATACCAGCTTTAGAATCCATAGTGACGGATTCAGCCGCGTGCTAGTCCAAGATAAAGATCTGAACAGTTACCAAGCTGGAAGGCTAATGCAAAGGGTTTTAGAAATTGAAACGTATCGTATTCTTGCCTTGCTTTCCTTGCCTATTGCCAGAGAGTTAGCGCCTAAAATTTTGTTGATGGAAGAAAAACTAGCAGAAATTAATCACTCCATAGCCAGCCAAATTGATGTGCTTGATGATGATAAGTTACTTAAGGAAATCTCAATTCTAGCTGCAACAATTGAACAATATCGCTCAGAAACAAATTATCGATTTTCTGCAACTAATGCTTATTACGACATTGTTAATGCTCGCCTTACACAACTACAAGAAGTTCAAATTCCGGGTATGCAAAGCCTCACTGAATTCATTAGCCGACGGTTGGGCCCTGGTATTAAAACCTGCAACGCAATAAAAAAGCGCATGGAGAGTTTGTCACTCAGAATCGCCCAAACCAGCAGTTTGATCCGAACAAGTGTTGAACTCTCTATTGAAGCTCAAAACCAATCACTACTTACTTCTATGAATCATCGAAGTGGATTACAACTGCGCCTTCAAGAAACCGTCGAGGGTTTGTCAATCGTTGCTATTACCTATTATTTAGTCGGCTTATTAAGTTATTTATTTTCAGCACTTATCGCTGCTGGATTACCTATAGATAAAACCATTGCTACAGGAATTTCCGTCCCTGTAGTGATACTTGCCGTTTGGTTTGTAATGAGAAGAATACTCCACAAAGTTAAGAAAATTGAATAGTCTAAAACTATAAACAATCCTTTAAAATCCCCCCACTGCTTCTAGAGCATAAATCCAATAACGAATCTGTGCAGGTTCACAGATAGGTTTTAACGACTTTAATAAGGCTGCTTGGTTTTTATCATCATGTATTATTTCAAATTTGTACATCCGACGATAGCCTACCACTTGTTCTTTAATATTAAACTTACTGTGCTTTTTACTAAATCCGCTCACTTCAAATAAGGTAAAACCCGAGATAATCTCTTGCTCCATTAGCAAATCAACAATGTCATCCTTGATTTCTACTGGCACTATTAACGATAATAAAAATTCATTTTGCATGCTTTTTATTCTCCAATCTGTAATAAAACAAAGGCAGTAGATACAGGGTTGTAATGGTAGAAGTTAGTAGTCCACCAATGACAACTATTGCTAGAGGTTTTTGAATTTCAGCGCCAGGCCCAGTTGCAAAGACTAGTGGAAATAAACCAAACATCGCAGTCGTTGCGGTCATTAAAATAGGCCTTAGGCGTCTTGTGGAACCCTTTATTATTCTCTCATGAAGGTCCTTGACTGAGAGTTTTATCTGTTCAAAATAACTGACCATAACCACACCGTTCAGTACGGCTATACCGAGCAAAGCGATAAAGCCAACAGAGGCGGGTACCGATAAATATTCACCTGAAATGTACAAAGCAATGATCCCACCCATTAAAGCAAAGGGGACATTAGCTAATATTAACCCAGCTTTAGCGAGTGAATTAAAGGTGGTAAATAGAATAATTGTTACTATGGCAAGTGCAATAGGAACTACCGTCAATAAGTTTAAAGTAGCTCGCTGTTGATTTTCAAACTCGCCGCCAAACGTAACAGAGTAACCGTTAGGAAAAGTTACGTCATCTTCGATTTTCTGGTTAAGCTCTTCAACATAACCCACTACATCTCTTCCTTCTACATTAGCCGTGACAACTGAAAAACGATTACCTTTTTCACGTTCAATAATTAAAGGGCCGTCTTTATACTTTATATTAGCAATACTTTCTAAAGTCATTAAGCTGTGATCAGGCATTACAAGGAGCTGTTCTTTTAACTGAGCAATGCTAACAATTTTATCAGCCGTTTGAGACAACATTACAGGTGTTTTTCTTTTACCTTGAATAATTTGGGTAACAGTTAGTCCTTCAAACTGAGTTTTTAAATATTCTCCGAACTCGGTAACATTCAACCCATATTTCTGAGCGATTTCTGGCTTTAATACAATATTCAAAAATCGACCGCCTTCTATTAATGATGTTTGAACATCGATACTTCCTTCGGTATTGCTAACGATTTCAGTAATGACTTCTGCCAGATGAGCTAACTGTGAGATATCATTACCAAAAATTTTGATAGCCACATCACCGGTACTACCGGTAAGCATTTCTGAAACACGCATCTGAATGGGTTGAGTAAAGCCAAAGTTAATACCTGGAAATTGGTGTAGTACATTTCTAATGGCATTGATTAGCTGTTCTTTGTTATCAAAACGCCATTCATCAGCAGGCAATAGCTCCATGAAAACATCGGTTTCATTTAAGCTCATTGGATCTAAGCCTAGTTCGTCAGCTCCTGTTCGGGCTACAATTTGTTTAATTTCTGGAATCTGTAGTAATAACTCTTTTTCAATTTGGGCATCGAGCTTTATAGAAGCGTTCAGAGAAATTCCTGGGGTTTTTTCTAATTGCACAATGATGTCGCCTTCATCCAAAGTTGGCATGAAAGTTTTTCCGATCTGTGAGAACAATAAAACGCTCGCTATTAAAACAACGAGAGCTGAAGTGATAAATACTTTTGGTTTCGCCAATAACAATAACAATGATTTTTGATAGTTATCTTTTAACCTAATTATATAACTTGGTTCTTTAGAAGAATCGCTATTGACTAAGTAGGATGCAAGCACTGGAATTACGGTCAATGAAAGAATCAATGCCGAGACCATCGCAAAAACAATGGTTAAAGCAACAGGAGTAAATAATTTGCCCTCTAGACCGGTTAGTGTCAATAGCGGAGAAAAAACAATGATTACAATTAAGGTGCCAGATACTACCGGAACAGCAACATCCTTACTCGCCCTATAAATTAAATGTAATCTTGGCATGTGTTTATTTTTAGCAATTTGATTGACGATATTTTCAACCACCACGACGGATGAATCTACTAGCATCCCTATAGCAATTACTAATCCTCCTAAGCTCATTAAATTAGCTGATAAATTAAATTGGTTCATTAAAATAAAAGTCATTAGAGCAGCCATCGGTAGAGATAACGAAACAACAAAGGCTGAGCGTAGATTACCTAAAAATATAGCCAATAAGATAATCACCAGTAGCACGGCTTCAAAAAGAGCTATAGAAATTGTTTCAATAGCAGTTTCTATTAAATTTGAACGATCATAGAAAACATTAATGACTGTTCCATCAGGAAGAGATGATTGAATGTCTTGTAACTTTTTCTTAACATCGGCAACAACATTAGCTGTATTTGCATTTTTTAGTGCAACAACTAGAGCTTCAGTTGTTTCAACACCATCTTTAGTGACTGCACCATAACGAGTGAGATGTCCAATCTCAATCTTACTAATATCTGAGAGATGGTAGGCTTTATTACCATCAACTTTTATTACCAGTGACTTAAGTTCAGCTAGATCATCAATCATCCCTTCTGAACGTACAATAATCGTATCATTGCCGATTTCCATTTTTCCAGCGCCATCATTACGATTATTCAGGCTTATTGCTGCCTTCAATTCTGAAAAGCTGATTTTGGCAGATGCCATTGCTGCAGGATCAGGTGTGATGGTAAAGCTCCGAGCATAGCCCCCTAATATATTAACGTCAGCAACACCAGTGACAGTTCTTAAAATAGGTCTAATTTCCCAGTCTAAAAGTAATCTTCTTTCCATCAATGATAAAGAGGGGTTTTCAATTGTGAACATGAACATTTCACTCAAAGGTGTGCTCATTGGTGCAACACCACCACTAGTATTCTTCGGCAAACTATCCCAGATAGATGAAAGTCGTTCATTAACCTGTTGTCTAGCCCAATAAATATCAGTACCTTCTTCAAAATCAAGAGTGATGTCTGTGATGGCGTACTTGGTGGTTGAACGAAGCATTGACTGTGAAGGAATACCTAACAATTCTGTTTCTATGGGGCGAGTTAGTTGAGATTCAATTTCTTCTGGTGTCATGCCAGGAGCTTTTAGAATTATCTTGACCTGGGTGGGTGAAATATCAGGGAATGCATCAATTGGTATTGAAAACCATGAAAGAACACCGTAAGCCATCAGTGCAAGATATACTATGGTGACGAATAATCGTTGTGTTAGAGAAAACTTAATAATTGAAGATAGCATTTTATTCTCCGCCTAATCCTTGAAGGATGCCTTTAACAGCACTGACCGAAGAATTTAATATTTGCTTACCTTGAAGGGGATGCTTGGTAGAGATAAAATATTGATTATCTTTAGCTCCATGTATCGTTACTTCAGCCATTTCAATAAATTGGCCATTTTTTATTAAAATCTGATTTTTTTCATCCCAATTAAAAATTGACTGCTTAGGTACAACCCAAGCTTGTAGTGCATAGCTTGGTGTGACTGTAATTCTCTCTCCCAGACTAAGTTGACATTCGGACTTAATCGTTTGCGTCCAAGCCGTTACAAAAGATTGTTCGGCAATGCCACTGACACTTATTACAGATAAGGAACAATTATCCGTTTTCACTCGATTAATGACTTTTTTAAACTTAATAGGAAGTGATATTTTTAAACGAACTGATTTAATTGGCACAATGGAAAAAATGGCTTCATCAATTGTAAAGTGGCCATCATTTTTAGTGATATTAATTAATCCACCTTCAGGTGCTATCACTGTAAGCGAATCATCATCTTCATTGATGTTAGATACTAGTTCCATAAAATGACTCATGTGACCAAACTCAAGTTTTACAGCGAGATATTCTTTACTCAATTCAATCCATTTCTTTTCATTGATAGTCTTTTGCTGCAACAGTTTTTTATTCTTTTTATAGCGGGCTTCTAGCAAAACCATCAGTTGTTTATTAAATTCAAACTCAGTGACAAAATGATGAATTTCTGGGCCGCTGAGAATTGCTATGGGATCGCCCTTAGCTACTTCTTGACCATTGACCACGGTAAAATGAATTTGCTGAATCGTTGCTGGAGCGTAGAGGATGAAATCTTCACCAGAACGAATATCAACCTCTGCTGCTAGGTTTTGACCGGGATACTCCTTTTTTACGCCTGGCGTTACGTATTCAAGCCTTAATTTTTTAAGTTCTTTGATACTTATCGCTGTAGTATTTCCAAAAGTAGCAAAGTTAAAAATAAGAGTAATAAGTGTAATTATAATCGACTTCATAATGTGATTCCTGCAGCTTGATTGAGCATTGATTTAATTTGTTGATTATTAATAATAGCTATGGCTAGTGCCGTTTCGCTATCTATAGTATGTAAATTACGACGCAGCCATGTTTCATGGCTAATTTCTCCGCCAGCATGTAAAGTAGCTAATTGCTCAGATATTTTCTTAGAGAGTTCTGAAGAGACTTTTAAGAGTTTCTGTTGGTGCATAACATTACTTTGTTCTGACTTTAATGAAGACCACTGATCATGAAGTTCAACTCTTAATCTATCAAGTTTAGAATAGTACTCATCATTTGCTGTTGTTCTAGCATTAATATCAGCCTGTCGACGAACTTTTGAAAAAGTCAGAGGAATTTCAAAATTAATACCCATCTGGCTTTCTTCAAATAAACCGTTATTTATTTTTTTAGAAGCAAATGATATCATCCATGGCTCAGCATTCCCGCTAGTTTGACTGTCAAGTACGAGTTTTTGTTGCTGCCATTGATTTTCTAAAATCTGAACAAAAGGATGATTACTTAATATGAAGTCGTTCTCTAGCATGACCTTTTCTTCAATGACTTGAGGAAAAACAGTCAAACCGGTTATCTTTAAGTAACGTTGTATCAATTGCTTCTTTTCTCGTACCAAAGTTGATGTAGATATACCCTGGTCGGATAATTCCTGTTCTATTAGCAATAAAGCGTAATGCTCTAGTTCATTCGCTTTATAAAGCGCACGAGAATCCTCTAAAAGTTTTTCAAGCAAACCCCTTTTTTTGTTAGCTTGCAGAAGTTCCACTTCCACCAAACGATAACTCCAGAGGGTTTTTCGTATTAATCCTGAGAAATATAACTTCCTCTGATTTAAACGTAATAACTTTGCTTGTCTATTAAGCTTAAATAGCTTGTCTGATACTGCCCTATAAAAAGGTGATTTTAATGGTAAATTCACGCTGACTTCTTGTTCTGAAGCCCCACTAATCTCTTGGCTCTCTAAATAATTAAAACTCAATGTTGGAAAAGCAATTAGCCAATTACTCTTTTGATAAGTTATTTGTTGTAACCGATCAGTAACTATTACATCTTGTTCAGCTTTACTGAGACTAGCTGTTAAAACAGAATGTAAGGTTAGTGAATTTGCATTTATGGTATTACTCACCAACATCATTAATGATAACGCAATCAGATGAAGAGCTTTAATTTGGTTATTAATCGGTATAAAATGTCGCATACAACTTTGTCTCATTAGTAGTTTCTAATATAGATATAGATTATGCAGAAAATACTGCTAAATGGCATGGTACAGATGCCTAACAAACAACGTGCTTTATCTAAAAATGGCTAAAATACACTGACTTAAAGCGAAATAAGGCTGATTATGAAAGACAATGTCATTATATTAATATTAATCATTATCATGACTTTGAATAATATTGATGTATTTGTTGATATACGGCTTGAGGTGCCTATTTGGCATATTATTGTAGAAATTGGCATAGTTATCTTATCTGCCTTTGGAGCTACTTATCTTATTTACCACATCAGAAGAAGAGCAGCTGAGTTAAAACAACTCGCTCTATTACTTGAACATAGAGATACTCAGCTCGAGAACATTTCAGCCCAGACACGTGAAGCACGTAAACAGTATAGTATTGCTATACATGACCAATTTATCAGTTGGGGACTCACAAAGAGCGAAAGAGAAGTGGCACTGTTTATTTTAAAAGGTTTTTCTTTCAAAGAAATTTCTACTATCCGTAATACAAAAGAAAAAACAGTTCGAAAGCAGGCTTCGACAATCTATGATAAATCAGGTGTTGATGGCAGGCATACCTTTGCAGCTTGGTTTTTGGAAGATTTGTTAGTCGTTGAGTAATTTAAAGTTAAGATTGATCGTTATAATGGAACAGCTCATCAATATCACCGCGCCTATTGGAAGTCCGTTAGAAATAAAATTGGGCCCAAAATTTCAAGAGTTGTAGATGAAGTGTTATCCGAAAACACTTCAACCGATATTTATCTACAGTTGGACAAGCAAATACTTAAAAATTTAGAATGACTAGTTAGTTCTGTGATCTAAACCTGTCATTCAAAATTTCTACTATTTGATTAATACTGTCAATAAAAGTATATTGTTTCTCATTGGAAAAATAATAATACATAGCAGGGATAATTAGCTGATGAACAATTCCTCAATTTCACAGGATTCCAGACCTTATGAGCATAGTAATATTGATAATGCTATATCAATATTAAAAATTTCAACGAAAATCACCGAGGTGTACTTTGAATAAAACTATCAACGGGGCTGTGTTAAAACTTTGCTTCATATCACTCTTCATAATAACTAGCAATGTGCAGGCATCATCAGAAGATGACTTTGTTGTACCTAAATCCTTCATTGAAAAAACCAAAAATATTGCTAAAGAAAAAATGGAAATCTTGGAAACCTCTGCTATCAATAGCTTGTTAGGAACGAAGAAACGATTCTACAAACACATGGAAAACAAAAGTGCCGAAGAGATTGAAGCTTATCTTGATGGTATGATAAAAATCCGTGAAAACAGCAAGTTTAATCCTGAAACCGATTTAGCTTCCATTCCTCTAAATACTGAGGCCTCGGGATTTAATTTGTGGAAGGTCGAGCGGCCTAGAAGTCTCAATCCTAAACGCGAAGCCGGTCCGATTCATTTGAGTCGTTATGCGAGTGGGAGTTCAGGGGTCAAAACATTTGCACGAGCGCCCTTAGCTATTTACCCGGAAGATTTAATCGCGGGTAATGTGGACGTTGCTATTGTTGGGGCACCTTTGGATATGGGGTCTTATTATCGCGGACAGCGTTTTGGACCCCAGGCCATGCGTAATGAGTATGGTTCAGGCGGAATCGATATGAATACAATGATTAATCCAAGCAAAATTTTGTCTATTGTTGATTATGGTGACATTGCGATTGATAACATGAGTACAGAAATTTCAGTACATCATATTCGAGAGCGCATTAAAGAGATTGCCGAAACTGGCGCTATCCCGTTTATTGTTGGTGGTGATCATAGCATTGGATATCCTGACATTGCAGGCTTGGCTGATGTCCATGGTAAAGGAAGCTTTGGCGTGGTGCATTTTGATGCTCATTTTGATGCTGGTAAGGATCGTAAACATTGGATTACTCACGGCCAACCGGTCTATCGTGTAATCAAAGAAGGGCACGTTAAAGCGGAGAATTTTATTCAGGTCGGATTACGCGGCCCTTGGCCTGGGCCAGAAGGCTTTGAATGGATGCGTAACAATGGTATGCGTTACCACACCATGGCAGAAATCGAAAAACGTGGATGGCCAGAAGTAATGAAACGCGCCCTTGCTGAGGCACGTAAGGGTGGTAAAAAGCTATTCATATCATTTGATGTAGATGTACTCGATCCGGCTTTTATACCGGGTACAGGAACGCCAGTACCAGGTGGCTTGACCATGCGTGAAGCGTTGCCAATTGTGCGAGGACTCTGTACTGAAAGTGACATCGTAGGATTCGAATTAGTAGAATTGGACCCCTTGTTAGATAACACCTATCGCTCAGCTCTTAATGCCAATTTTATCATGCATGCCTGTTTGACGGGAATTGCCATGCGTAAAGAGGGGATCACCGATGGTGATTACTTATCTAAATTAACTACTGAGCACATGCAACCCAAAGCGGGTAAAAAAGGTCGCAAGAAAGGTTTACGGGAAGAAGTAGAGCCTGATTACGCAAAGCCTGGTTATAAAGCGAAAAAGAAGGACGATACCAAGTAGATAAGGTGGAGCGGGTATAAAACAATGGTTTTGAGATTGCTACGAGATCCTTTATTCACATTCGTCTTGTTAGGCACAATTGTTTTTGCGTCCTACCAGTTCTTCGAAAATGACACAACTAGAATCGTTCAGCTTAACGATGCAACAAAAAATCGATTAATTAGCGACTTTGAACAACTAACTGGTAGGGAAATCACCCAAGCGGATAAAGTTAATATAGAACGTGAATATATCGACGGAGAAATATTATTCCGAGAGGCCATCGCAAATGGGATGCATTTGATTGTTCCAGAAGTTCGCAACAAATTAGTCGAGGAAATGCGATACCAGATCACCGGGATGTTGCCTGATCCAGATGAACAACAGCTTATTGACTATTACCTAAATAATATCGAACGATACTTTCGTGAACCGACGGTCACCTTTGAGCATATTTATTTTCAGCAGCGGCCTTTGAACCCTGACGAATTGCTAGAAAATCTGAATCAAGGAAACACCTTCCTAGGTGATGAGTTTTCGCAAGGTAATCGATTTCCCAATTACGGAAATAGCATGTTGCGTGGCATGTTTGGTCAAGAATTTTTGAGCAAACTTCACCAATTTCCAACTGGTCAGTGGCTTGGCCCTGAAAAATCACCAGCAGGTTGGCACTACCTCTACATATTTAATAGGCGATCTAAAGTTCCACTGTCATTTGATGAAGCACGAATACAGGTTGAAAATGACTTAATGCAATGGACTCTCCAACAGGCAGTATCGGAAAGAATACAAGAACTTGAAAAAAAATATCAGGTGACTAGATTTGAGCATAACTAGCTGGTTTACAGGTTTGATCCTGTTAACCCTGACAATGTTGCCGATGGCTACGGCAAAAGCGGAGGTTTTTAATTCAGCGGATTTTCGAATAACCACCACAGAAAAAAGTAATATAGTTATATTCTCCGCGCAATTACCCACGACAGTCATTTCTTCAACTGATATTCAGTGGCCAACCTCTTGCAAACAAATTTCTTTTGAACAGCAACCATTTGGTAGTAAAAGCCAGTTACTCTACAAAGCCTTATGTCCAACACCATTCACAAATGATTCGGTTATCAACACTCCATGGCTGCTTGATGGCGCTCGATTGTATTTGTCTCTTGGACAAAGTGACCCCATGCAAATTACGCTTAATAAGTCATATAGCTCAATGCAAGTACCACTTTATATTGATAATTTGGCAGCACAATCTACATTTGAAGTTCTACAAAAGTTTTTGTGGCAAGGCATGATACATATCTGGATGGGCTGGGATCATATTGCCTTCGTTTTCTGCTTATGTTTACTAGCCAGCGGATATCGTTTGTTTGCACTTGTCAGTGCATTCACCATTGGACATTCTATTACTCTAGGATTAGCTTATTTTCAACTTATCAATATTCCTATCCAGCCCATCGAAGTTCTCATTGCCTTGTCAATTGTGCTAATGGCGAGGGAGATAATACTTACTAAAGAACAACAAAGTCCCCGCGGTATTTACAGTGCGTTAACAGTGGTAATACTATTTGGTTTGGTTCATGGATTGGGTTTTGCCAGCGCACTTAAAGAGTTAGGTGTCCAAGCTGATGATATCTGGCTGTCACTTTTGATGTTCAATCTAGGTGTAGAAGCCGGTCAACTGATATTTGTTTTAACCCTGCTAATTATTTTTGCTGGACTAGGGAAAATCAAATGGCAACCAGCAGCAAAAAATATTGGGGTATACAGTGTTGGCGGGCTTGGCGTTTTTTGGACATTAGAACGAATAGCAGTAATGATTTTAGTCTAATGACCGTAAAAACGTCGATAGAGTAATAAACCAAAAGCCATAATTAGCAACGGAAAACCTGCACT